>NZ_JAHOJD010000010.1:0-90113 GCF_019129655.1 Bifidobacterium sp. MSK.17.10
CATGCCTTCGACGCGTTGTTCCCAAAGGATGATCGGTGATTCGGCGTCATCATCGTCCGCAACAACATGCGCGTGGTCGCCTTCGGCATCACTCTGGTGGGCGTCTCCGTCGTTGGTCTTGGCGTGGTCCACAAGCTGCTGGCGTATTTGCTGATTGATGTGGTGAACGGTTTGGCTTCGGCCATCTGCATGGGCCCGATGCGCACCATCATCCAGACCGAGACCGATGAGAAGATGGCTGGCCGTGTATTCGGCCAGGCACGGCGCAACACTAGTGTCGATGCGGCGCGTAACGCGGCCTGATGGCGATTAAGCCGAACTACCAAATTTGTGCGTACGACTCGTAGGACGTGTAGTCCGGCAAATCGTACACCAGTATCGAGAAAGGCATGGATTGGCCATTGTCCGGCCAATCCACAAATGCCATTTCTCCATAGATGATGGTACCTTGCTTATCCCGCAACACTAGGGAAACCTTGATCTGCTGTCCATCTGAAGGCTTGAAACCATCGGTCACGGCGCGGACTTCGCCATTGAAGGTCGTGCCGCCGTCGTTGTTGCGCACTTTGGAGATTCCGCTGATGGGGAAAGTGGCAGTGCCTTGTGCTTCCGTGACGTTGTACTCATTCGGACTGAGCGCAACGAAGTCCACGGTGGCCGGTGCGGTACCTTGACCCGCTTGCCCGGCGTTATATATAGTCTGATTCGGGAACGCCATATTCAGCGTTTGCGTCTGCGAGAACACGATGGAGCCGTCTTTGGTTCGCCGGTGATGGCGACTTCTGGATACTGTACCTGCAGGGTTGTGCTGGTGTTGCGCAGGGCGAATGCGTAGCTAACGTACCCCTGTTGGCTTACAGACCAACCGGATTCCACCAGCTCCAGCGGATTGTCGGCAACCGCGTCGGTGCCGCTTGTGCCGGTACTGTTATTGCCGCCAATGTGGCGGCACTGGGCTTGCGTTTTTCGGCAGTGGCATTGTCGGCAGCGTTGCCACAGCCTGTATTGACCGGGGCATTGTCGGCAACGGCCTCGCCGTCCTGCTCTTGGACGAGCCGTTCGCGAATGCGTTGCTCAATGGGATCGTCGACCAAAGTCTGGATGATGTGTGCCAGATCGCGGTCTCAGACTGCATCCCACTTACCGACGTCCAACAATTGGGGTGCGGTTCAGTTCCGTGAAAAACACTCTTGTGCTTTGCTTCGTTTCCTGCTATGTGTGAAAACATGGATAATACGCATGCTCGCCGCTTCGATGACACGGTGCGGCGTCGGGCGGGGGAGCGCGGCGCCATCATGACGCTGCGCGACTGTCCGCGCGCCATGCGCGTTGTCGTGGACGGCATCGACCTGGATGACCGGCACCGGTTCCGCCTATGTGAGATAGGATTGGCTCCGGGCGCGGGTTTACGGGTCATGCAGCGGAGCGCTTTCGGCGGAAGGGTCGTCGCATTCGGAAACGAACGTGTCGCGGTGGACGGCGGCACCGCGCGTGCCGTCCGGGTACGGTTCGCGCGGGATGAACATGCGCAAGACGACGTTGCGTAACGCGAAGAGAACGGGAATATGCGCGAATGTTGAATCTACGGAACCTGAGGGGCGGCGACTGCTGCCGTTCGCAGAATGGCTGTTGCCGGCATCGCGCTTGTCGTGTCAACAGACCCGCGAATGACGGCATGGGCGGCGACTCCGGCAATATGGGAAACGTCGAAAATGTAAAACGCGTCGTGTTTGTAGGCAATCCGAACGTTGGCAAATCTTCCATGTTCAACGCGCTGCTCGGCGCGAGAACCCGCACGATGAACGCGCCCGGCACCACGGTGTCCATCACCTGCGGGCAATACCATTACGAAAAACCGAAAACAGCGGGAAACGCGCAAAACTGGCAGTTCGTGGACACCCCCGGCACATATTCTCTGGCGCCGATGAGTCCCGATGAGCAGGTCGCCGTCAACGCGCTGACCGGCATGTCAGGCATGCCCGTTCCCGACCTTGCCGTCGTGGTGCTGGACGCCACCGCGCTGTCCCGATCGCTGTACCTGCTGTCGATGGTGGTGGAGCTCGGGCTGCCCACCGTCGTGGCACTCACCATGAACGACCTCGCCGTCCGCAACGGCTGCGGCGTCGATGCGGAACGACTGTCCCATTTGCTGGACGGCATGCCAGTCGTCGCGATTGACGGACGTACCGGAAACGGCGGCAAGGCTTTGGCCGGCGCGATCGCCGCAAGTTTCGAGGGAACGCCCGTTCCGCACGGGCTGACCGCACTGCCAACCGCGACAGCCGACGCCGACATGAAAACCGCCGACGGCCTGAGCGTCTGGGCCGAATCGCGGGCCGACGCACGACTCGACTGGACCGCCGGCATATTGCGCGGCCTCGACATGCATGCGGTCGACCACGTCACCTTGTCCGACCGCATCGACCGCGTGCTGCTGCACCCCGTGATTGGCGTCCTCGTCTTCCTTGCGGTGCTGTTCGTCGTGTTCCAGGCCACCACCACGCTCGCCAGCCCCATGCAGGATTGGATTGACGTGACCTTCCGCGGATGGTGCACAGATGGACTCGACCTGCTGCTCGGCCTGTTCGGACCATCCGTGAGCGGCGGCTGGCTGCGTTCGCTGCTGGTGGACGGTCTGCTTGACGGCGTGGTCACCGTGCTGACGTTCATTCCGGTGATGGGCATCATGTTCCTGCTGCTGTCAATCTTGGAGGATTCCGGCTACATGGCCCGCGCCGCGTTCGTGATGGACCGTGCCATGCGCGCCTTGGGATTGGACGGTCGCGCGTTCCTGCCGATCATCGTCGGCTTCGGCTGCAATCTGCCGGCTTTGGCCGCCACACGAACCCTATCCGATTCCCGGCAACGGGTGCTTACCGGCATGCTGGTGCCGTTCGCGGCATGTTCCGCGCGACTATCGGTGTTTTTGGTGCTCGCCCACGCGTTCTTCCCGAAATACGCCGGTCTCGTGGTCTTCCTCATGTACGTGGCTTCGGTCATGGTCATCCTGCTGGTCGGCGTGCTGCTGCGCCACACCATGTTCCGCGGCCTCGAACCCGAACCGTTGATGCTGGCGCTTCCCGCATACCAATGCCCGCGCGCGTTGCAGCTGGCACGTTCGGTGCTGCTGCGTCTATGGGGCTTCATCCGTGGAGCCAGCGTGATCATCATTTCAATGATCACGGCGCTGTGGCTGCTGCAGGGCATTCCGGTAACCGCCAACGCAGGCGGTTTCGCTCATGTCGACGACGTGCATGATTCCGCGTATGGCGTGCTCGCCGACGCGGTCGCTCCCGTGTTCGCGCCGGCCGGTTTCGACGACTGGCATGCCTCGGCCGCGCTGATCACGGGATTCGTGGCCAAAGAGGTCGTGGTCGGTTCGATGTCGCAGTCCTACCATGCGGACGAACCGGATGATGCGGCTTCCCAACAAGCCGGGGAGGGAACGCTGGGACAGAAGCTGCGCGCCTCGTTCGACCAGTCATCGCACGGCCACGGCAAGGCGGCGGCCATCGCCTTCCTGCTGTTCACGCTCGCCTACACGCCATGTCTTGCAACGGTCGCCGAAATGCGACGGCAGTTTGGCACGAAAGTCGCGGCGCGATCCGTCCTGCTGAGCTTGGCCGTGGCATACGTCATCGCCATCATCGCCTTCCAAACATTGCGGTTGATATGGTGAGCGGTATGGAACGGTCCGGCGCTTCCGCGCACGGATGGCGGCGCACGCCACGTACGGCTGATACATACGGCGACGGCCGGAACGATATCGTCGCACGCATCGCCGGCGACATCGCCGCAGGATTGACGGTGCGGCAAATCGCCGACAAACGGCATCTGCCGGTCGATTTCGTGGACATGGCTGTCGAACGAGCGGACAAACGGGGGCTGCTGGCCGTGATGGACATGCGGCACGCCTGCGGAGAGACGATATGCCAGCCCGATCCTGCGTCATTGGTGTGCGCAGGATGCCCATTCAGGATATTCCCATCTTCAAGCCCGTACAATAGGCAAGGTTAACAAGACGAAGAACGATGACAGCTATCGGTTCGCAAGGGGTGACACGTATGGATTATCAGTACCAGACCACTGAACAGCCTTCCAGCCCCCGCAAGGCATGGCCGATCGTCCTTGCCGTGGTCGTGGCCCTCATCGTGGCATGCGGTGCCGGCGTGTGCGTTTACCGCAACAAGCATCAGGAAGCATTGGCCACATGCCGGCAATCGCTCGCGGAATTCAGCTCGGCCCGCAAAGCCGTGCTCGACACTTCCGAAAACGGCAGCGAACTGCAGAAGCTGATTCGAGGCGCGCTCGGCGTGAACGACATCATCGACGCGTTCGCGGACGCGGCCACCAGCGCCGAGAACACAGTCGATACGGAAGGCTGCAAGGCGGAAGCCACCATCACGCAGCTCAATCTCGTAGCCAAAACGTTGGACAGCGCCACCGATTCCCTGAACGCCAGTCTGAAAAGCATCCAAGAGAAAAACGCCGAAACCGCGTTGCAGGATCCGAAGGCCGATTCGGATGGCGCGGCAGCTGGACAATCGTCCAATAACCCATCCGGGCAATCGAACGGAGCCTCTTCGAACAGCACTTCTTCGAACGGCACCTCCGACACGAAATCGTTGGATGAATCCAAAAAGGAACTGCAACAGTCGATCGACGAGGCAGACAAACTGGTCGACAAACTCAGCAAGGACGATTCCCTGACCCTGACCGGGCGCAAACTGCTGTCCGCGCTGTCCAAGGCCGCGGACTCCGGACAGAAGCTCGTCGAAAGCAGCAACATCAAGGATTCCAAGTATTACAAGGCGGCCAAGGTCACGCTTGACGAAGCCATTGACATGGCTGACAACTGGGTGAACAGCCAGGCGGCCAAAGCGCAGTAGCATGCTCCCGCGTGTTGCTTCCGCAGCCACGTCTAAAGTTTCCTTCGGAAAGCATGACGTGAATACGACGTCGGATGTGTGGAAGCGTGTAAGGGGGGGGCGGATGGCAGACGCGGGGCAGGAATCATCGGAAGGCATTAGCGTATCGAAGCCGGTCGCCCGCGTGATGATGCTGGTCAACGCGGCGGTATGGGGGTCCGGCTACACCATGCTCAAGCATGTGCAGGAGAACATGCCGACACAGTGGATGATGTTCTTCCGCATGGCTTCGGCGGTACTGCTTATGGCCATCGTGTTTTTCCCACGTCTTCGCAGGATTCGCCTGCGCCGCTATATCGTTCCCGGTCTGATACTCGCGTTGACTTACTGGCTGGGATTCATCTTCCAGCTCAAAGGACTTGAAACCACGTCTCCCGGACGCAACAGCTTCTTCACCGACACCTATTGCGTGATGGTGCCGTTCGTGGTGTGGGCGTTCACGCGCAAACGCCCCAGCTGGCAGCATCTGGTGGCCGCGTTCGTCTGCGCGTTCGGCATTGGTCTGGTGTCGCTGAGCGGCGGCGGTGGCGCGGAACTCATGCATATGAGCTTCGGTGACGCCATGACTATCATCGGCGCGTTTTTCTTCGCGTTGAATCTGGTTTTGGTTGGTTTCATCGGCAAGGATTTCGACGCGATCGCGCTGATGCTTGCCGAATTCGTGTGGTGCGCCCTGCTGTTCGGTGCTGGCGCGGTGCTTACCGAAGGCGGACCGTCCATGGCTTGGGCGCGGTGGGACATCGTGCTGTGCATCGCCTACCTGGTGATCGGCTCCACGGTGATCGCCCAAGTGTTTCAAACCATCGCCATACAGAATCTGCCCACTTCCGAGGCGTCCGTGATCTTAAGCACGGAATGCATCTTCGCCATGCTGGTATCCGTGATTTTCACCGGCGAAACGCTGACCGTGCCGTCGTTATGCGGTTTCGCGCTGATTTTCGGTGCGATTCTGCTGTCCGAAATCCAACTGCCCTCCGCAAAACGACAGCGTGGCACAACGGAAGGCGATTAGAAGAACAGCGCCGCGATTCCCGCCGCGAAGCACATGAGCAGCACGGACGTGAGGAAGCTCGCCAGGAACGCCTTCTGTCCCTTCTTCGCGATGGCGCTGAAATTCACGTTGATGCCGAGCGCCGCCATGGCCATGCCGAGCACGATGTATGCGAAATCGACCAGATTCGGTGCGATGGCACCGATGAACGGCACGAACGTGCCGATGATGGAAGCGCCGATGAAACCGAGCATGAACCATGGGAACGACACTTTGCGTTTACCGTCCGTCGGTATTTCGGAATGGTTTCTGTCCCACCAGATGGCGATGACGATGGCCGCGAACACCAGCATCAGCACGCGGGAAAGCTTCATGATGGTGGCGATGTCCACCGCGCCGAACGCGTCGCCGGCCGCCACGGCATGGGCGATTTCGTGCAAGGAGGCTCCGGCGGTGATGCCCAGCTGCGTCTTGCTCAGGCCCGTCAACGGCCCAAGGGCGATTTCCAGCAATGCGAAGATGGTGCCCATGATGGCGATGATGGCCACGGCCATCACCTCATTGTTGGCCTTCTCATCCTCTTTTTCCGGCGGCACCTTGATGGAGCCGGACAATCCCATGACGGCTGCCGCGCCACAGATGCCGGTACCGCCCGCCACGAGAATGGCGAGCTGCGGATCGACGCCAAGCTTGCGTGCGATGTTGTAGCACACCACGATGGTGAGCGTCACCACCACTGCCGCGATCGGCAGACACTTGATACCCTGTGTGAACAGCACCGTCAGATTGAGCTTGAAACCAAGCAGGATGATGCCCAGGCGAAGCAGCTTGTTCGAAATGAGCCCGGCCGCATCCTTCACACCGGCCTTATGTTCGGCGGAACGGCTCGAATACCATTTGCGGATCGGGAACTGCGCGACCATGCCGATGAGCAGAGCGATGATCAACGCGCCGAACAGGCTGAATCCCGGAAACTGCTTGAGCCACGAAGCCACCAGAGAGGCCGCCAACGTGACGATGCCAATGAACGCCATTTCCTTGGTGGCTATGCGAGTCCACCATTTCTTGCAAAAATCAATCACGAGCGTCAAGTGTTCCGGTTCATGCGGACAAGCCGGCCGGATGGGGAGACACGCGCGGGAATCCATATTTTGCAACATATCTCGAACGGGTTTGAGGTCTGTTTGCTTCAAGTCGGGTTTAAGTTGGTACGCTGGAGATGCAAGCCAAAAACACAGGCAGAATCAAGGAGGGTCAAGATGCAATTCGAAGCCTCGCGACTGGAAGGACTGGAACACCGCACCGACGCGCAGTCCGCACCGGAAGTGTTCTTCACGCCGATCATCACACCGGAAAGCCTCGTCGCCGCCTACCATGCGCTCGGACGCAAGCCGGAAGGCAAAACGGCCATCAAAGTCCATTCCGGCGAATCGGAAAAATCCAATAATCTCAATCCTTCGCTCGTCAAGGACCTCGTGCAGGAGATCGGCGGCACGCTCGTGGAATGCGCTACCGCATACGACGGCAATCGTGAAACCCCCGAAAAAAGCCTTGCCACGTTCAAAAAGCACGGATACGCCGATCTTGCGCCAATCCAGATCATGGACATGGGCGGCGAAATCGAGATCCCGGTGGCCAAGCACCGCCACATCGCCTACGACATCGTCGGCAAGCATATCGACGACTACGATTCCATTTTCGTGCTGTCGCATTTCAAAGGCCATCCGATGGGAGGCTTCGGCGGCGCGCTCAAGAACGTGTCCATCGGCATAGCCTCGTCGAACGGCAAACGCTGGATCCATTCCGCCGGCGTCACCAAGGACAAGTGGGTGGAAACTCCTCAGGATGCATTCCTCGAATCGATGGCCGAAGCCGATGAGGCCGTGATCAGCCACATGCATGGCAAGATGATGTATCTGAACGTCATGAACCGCCTGTCGGTGGATTGCGACTGCCTGGCCTCCCCGACGGAACCGGACATGCATGACATCGGCGTGCTGTCCTCGCTCGACCCGGTGGCACTCGACCAGGCATGCGTCGACCTCATCCACACCGCCCCCGACGGAGCGTCCGTCACCGAACGCATCGCCTCGCTCCACGGCGAACACATCCTCGAATACGCCGAGGAACTTGGCATCGGTTCGCGCGCGTACCGTCTGACCGTACTCGACTGACGGCGAACGCAATGGTCACGAAACCCGCGAAGCCTACGGAAGCCAGCATCGCAATCGCACGTATCGAAACGTTGCTTGCCGAACGCGATTGTGTGTTCGTCGCAATCGACGGGCCATGCACGTCTGGCAAAACCACGTTTGCCGCGATGCTCAACAGGCGTTTCGGCGGCAACGTGCTGCACATGGACGATTTCTTCCTCCGTCCCGAACAGCGCACGCCGGAACGTTTCGCCGAACCCGGCGGCAACGTGGACCGTGAACGGTTCGAAACGGAAGTGTTGGCACCGCTCGCCGCCGGACAAGCCGCGCAATACCAGCCATGGGATTGCCATACAGGCGATTTCGCCGTCGCGTACGCCGTCGAACCGGCCCAGCTGACCATTGTGGAAGGCAGCTACAGCATGCACCCCGCCTTGCGGGGGTATTACGATTGCATGATCTGTCTTGCGGTCGATCCTGCCGAACAGTTGCGTCGGCTCGAACGACGCAATCCACGCATGTTGCAACGATTCGTCGACGAGTGGATTCCGCTGGAAAACCGCTATTTCGAAGCGACCAATATCCAAGCCGTCGCCGATTTGCTGGTCGACACCGCGCTGCCGGACGGTGGGTCGGTCGTCGAGCCGGTATGACGTATACGCATATCCGAAGAGAAGGAAACATTAAGGAGAAAACAAATGTCTGATTCCGCAACCATGCCCGCGGCCACCCTGCGCCGCACCGACCTGCCGAAACTGAGTCTCGGCACCAAGACAGCAGCCACCCTGCTCGCCATCGTCGCAGCGGTCGTGCTGCCGCAACTGTTCCACGTCATCGGCGCCGTCTCCGGACAGGGCACCATGCTGGGCGTCGCGTTCCTGCCGATGCATCTGCCGATCATCTTCGTCGGCCTGATCGCGGGCCCCGCCGTCGGCGCGATCGCCGGCGCCGCCGCTCCGCTCGTGAGCTTCCTGCTGTCCGGCATGCCGATGCTGGCGATGCTGCCGCTCATGATGGTCGAACTGTGCGCATACGGCCTGGTGGCCGGTCTGCTGCGCGGCATCAAGCTGCCGAGCCTGGCGAAGGTGGTCATCGCACAGCTCGCCGGACGTGTGGTGCTGACCGCAGCCACCGCGATCGCCGTGTTCGCGTTCGGTTCCAGCAAGGCCATCGCCGCCACATGGACGAGCGACCTGGCCGCCGGCCTGCCCGGTCTCGCGCTGCAGTGGGCCCTGATTCCGCTCGCCGCCTACTGGACCGAGTCGCTGATCGCCAAGCGCAACCACTGATATGACGTTTGCCCGGCCACGTTCTGGGCAAACGCGTGATATGCGGGAGCCGAGCCGTTAAGCTTGGCTCCCGTTACTTATAGGAGGACTACGTAGGAGTTTTACGAAGGGGAAGCGGTCATGATCGCAGGAGTGTCCATCACCACTTTGCTGCTGGTGCTTGTCGCCGGAATCGGCGCGGGATTCGTCGGATACGCGGTCGGCGCGTCCTCGCTGATCTCCTATCCTGCGTTGCTGGCGTTCGGCATTCCGCCCGTGCTGTCCAACACCACGAACACGGTGGGCGTGTGCGGCACCGGCATCGGCGGCCTGCTCTCCGCCCGCAAGGAGCTCAAAGGCCAGGGACGCCGTGTGGCTGTCTACGCTTGCATCGGCTTGGTCGGAGGCATCATCGGCGGCTTGCTGCTGTTGGAATTGCCCGCGAAGGTCTTCGAATTCGCTGTGCCGCCGCTCATTCTGTTCAGCGCGTTGATCATCGCGCTGAACCCGCGGAAGAAAGCGGCCGCACGCGACGCTGTCGCGCAGGCGTTGCCCCAATCGCAGCAAGGCGAGCGCGCGGCGCTGATCGCCAGTAGGACGGCCAATGGCAGTCTGCGCAACGACCCGTGGTGGCTGTGGATCGGCGTGAGCTTCGTCGGCATCTATTCGGGATATTTCGGTGCCGCCGCCGGTACCCTCGCCCTGGCGATCCTCGACCTCGGCAAGATCGGCCCGTTCCACCAGATCAACGCGCTGAAGACCGTGGTCGGCTTCGGCGCGAACATCTCCGCCGCGATCATGTTCATCTGCCGTGGCTCCGTCTACTGGCCGTTCGCCATCGCCATGTGCCTGGGCTGCATCATCGGCAGTTCCATCGCCCCTCCGGTCACACGCCATATCCCCGAGAACATCATGCGCGCCGCCGCCGTGCTCACCGGCATCGTCCTCGCCGTCAAGCTTGGCTGTAGCACCTATTTCTAAAAGCCTTTGGTTCCGGAGTGTGGCGTGTGACCGTGCGGCTGCGCTCCGGAACGACAATTTCCGGTTCCTCGTGTGCCGAGATTCGTCTTGGCCTGGTGACTTGCGGCGGGTTTGTTCCCAAGCGGGTGTTCCGTAGGTGGTTTTTCGCTTCCGTAGGTGGTTGCCGGAGGAAAGGCGTTTGAGAAACGGCTTAAATTAAGCCATTCTCAGACACCAATACCAGAACCAACCACCTACGGAACCACAAAACCACCTACGGAATTGAGTCTGGCAACGGTGTTTGGCGCTTTTACTGAAGATGGTGAAAAACGGTATATGCCGCTTCGAGTGGCTCGATTATTTCGAATATCTGAAAAGAGTAGGAACCCCCCATTAGATAAGTGTCGATAGTGCCCGCATGACGATATCTACATCCTTGTTTTCCAGCTCGCGAATGACGTGCAGATAGGTTTCCTGAGTTGTAGTCATGCTGGCATGGCCTAGACGGCGTGACACGCTGGCGATCGATACGCCGGCGAACAGCAGCAGCGATGCGTGTGTATGGCGTAGACCATGGACGGAAATAACTGGCACGTCCACGTTTCTGCAATGTTTTGCAAGCACGTCGTTGGCTGTTGAGTTGTAGACCTTGCCGTGCACGAAAATAGGTTTATCATGCGGAAGATCCTTGAGTAATCCAGACATTTGCATGATGAGTTGCCAGTCGAGTTGCACTTTACGCACGGACGATTCGTTTTTCGTGGGTACGAAACCGCCGCCGTTTTTATAATCCCAAGTTTTGTTGACGGAAAGCGTCTGGTGTGCGAAATCAAAGTCATCGGGTGTGAGCCCAAGCGCCTCAGAGAATCGGAGTCCGGTTTTCGCGATAAGGAGGATAAGCCAATCCCAGCTTGCCTCGGCCCCAAGATCAAGGTCCGCGAGCATGGCATGCAGCTCGAATTGGTTGAGATACTTCATTTTCTTAATGCGTGGCTGCTTGCCTTTGATGATGACTTTACGCGTTGGATCACGGGGTATGAGTCCTTCGTCAACGGCATCGAGAATGGCGCCTTTGATCTGATGGTGAAAATCCATGGTGGTTTGGCGCTCATGATGCTGTGCATATCCGTTGATGAGCTGCTGGTATGCGGTTCGATCCATATCGGTGAGTCTGAGTTCAGGGATGAGCTTGCCGAGCCAGGATTGCGTAAGTCGATATTTGCCCATGGTCACGTCTCTGATGGCGCCTTCCTTGTACGTTTTCACCCACTGGGCGTAGTAGTCGCAGAACAGCGATTCTGATGTGATGGTTTCCTGCATGAGATGCGCCTTTCTAAAAATAGGGGATTGGCGCAGCCATCATACTTACGCTGATGAAGGGTGATGAGGGAGTCCACAGTTTTAAATACGCGGCTGATTTTCTTTTGTTCCGCTTTATCTGGCACCATTGCTTCAACTTCGACAAGGTTGCTTACAGCAAGTCCTGGTTGTGCCGATTGCCCTGAATATTGGCCCAAATCAAGCGTGCCAAACAAGTAATAGAGGAACGTCGTATCATTAAGATGATTTGCTTTTACAGCAACAGCATGCTCGGTGAAATATGACTTTCCATCTGCAATATTGACATTCCCGCACAGTGCGCCTTGGCGTCCAATAAGCGTATAAAGACCTTCATGGTTGAAAGTTGTCGTATAGCCTCTTAAACCATTGCCGCCGTAGACTGGATAAGAACCAGACTCCGACACATTGTCAGCGCAGATGAATTCGCCGCTTTTGAATTCAGTAGACAGTTCACCCAGCTTACGCTGTTCCCAAGCGGGGGTGCGGTATTCTTGTGAAAGATGTGCAGTCGCTCGTGGAACCGAGCTTTTTGCCGGTGTCGCAATGAGGAGGGATAGATGAACAAGCAGCAGCTCGCTTCGAAGATTTGGGAATCCGCCAATAAGATGCGTTCCAAGATCGAGGCGAACGAATACAAGGATTACATTCTTGGCTTCATCTTTTATAAGTTCCTTTCCGAAACCGAGCTGATGCGCTTGAAAGCCAGTGATTTTACTGACGAGCAGCTGCCGCAGCTCACGGAGGATAATCCGGACATTGTGGAATTCGTGCAGGGTGAGTGCGGCTACTTCATCGCCTATGACAACCTGTTTTCCACATGGGTCAAGCAGGGCAACGATTTCGAGATTTCCAATGTGCGTGATGCGCTTTCGGCGTTCTCCCGCAATATCAATCCTGCGCATAGGAAAGTGTTCGATGGTATTTTCGACACGTTGCAGACTGGACTTTCCAAACTCGGCACTGACGCGAGAAGCCAGTCCAAGGCCGCGCGAGATTTGATTTATCTCATTAAAGACATTCCGATGGATGGTCGTCAGGATTATGACGTGCTTGGTTTCATCTACGAGTACCTCATCAGCAATTTCGCCGCCAATGCAGGCAAGAAGGCCGGCGAGTTCTACACGCCTTCCGAAGTCTCTCAGCTGATGAGCGAAATTGTCGCCTGGCATTTGCAGGGGCGCGAGCAGATCAAGATCTACGATCCGACATCCGGCTCCGGTTCCTTGCTGATTCATATCGGCCAGGCTGTGGCTCGGCGCAACGGCAATCCGGATTCCATCATGTATTACGCGCAGGAGCTTAAGGAGAACACCTATAACCTCACGCGTATGAATCTGGTGATGCGTGGCATTCTTCCCGATAACATCGTTGCCCGCAACGGCGACACTCTGGAGGACGACTGGCCGTGGTTCGACACGTTGGAGAACAAGGAGGAGACCTACAATCCGTTGTTCGTGGATGCGGTGGTTTCCAATCCGCCCTACTCACAGAATTGGGATCCCACTGATAAGGAGATTGATCCGCGCTTCAGTTATGGCATAGCTCCGAAATCCAAGGCGGACTATGCGTTCCTGCTGCATGACCTGTACCATCTGCGTGCCGATGGCATTATGACCATTGTTCTGCCGCATGGGGTGCTGTTCCGCGGCGGCGAGGAAGGTCAGATTCGTAAGAATCTGATTGAGAACCGTCATATTCAGGCGATTATTGGTCTACCGGCGAATATTTTCTTCGGTACGGGCATCCCCACCATCGTGATGGTGCTGCGCAAGAAACGCGATGACGACAGGGTGCTCATTGTTGACTCGTCGAAACATTTCATCAAGGACGGCAAGAACAACAAGCTACAGGCTTCTGACATCAAACGCATTGTCGACGTGGTGTCGAACAACCGCACGGTGCCCAAATTCAGCCGTTTGGTGTCCATTGACGAGATTCGCGCCAATGATTACAACCTCAACATTCCCCGGTATGTTGATTCGTCTGAGAATGCGGAGACATGGGATATGTACGCTTCGATGTTCGGAGGCGTTCCGAAGAGCGAGGTCGAGCAGCTTGGGGAATATTGGAACGCCTGGCCGAGTCTGAAGGCTGAGCTGTTCCGCGATAATGGTGCCTGCTATGCCTGCGATCACGATGATATCGCCACTGTGGTGCGCAATAATGCCGACGTACAGGCGTTCATTGCCTCGTATGGTCAGGCCATTTCCGGATTGCCTGTCGATTTGCGCTCCCGCTTGGTGGAGCATCCCGAACAGGTGGATGCGCTCGGTCAGGAAACGGCCATTGGCAAGGAACTGGATGCGATGATTGCCGGAACCCCACTGGTTGACCCGTATGACGCCTATCAGAAGCTTGATGACGCATGGGGCGGCATTTCCATTGATTTGGAAGTGTTGGGGTCCGAGGGTTTCGATGCGGTAAGAGCCGTGGACCCGAACATGGTCATCAAGAAAAAAGGCGGCAAGGATGTGGAAGTGCAGGATGGCTGGATTGGCCGCGTTCTGCCCTTCGACTTGGTTCAGCGTGAGCTGCTGCACGATGATTTGGCCGCGATCGAGGCGGACGAACGCCGTGTGCAGGACATTGATTCCGAGATTGAAACCATTTTGGAAGGTTTCGATGAGGATGACAAGCAGAATAGTGATGCGGTTAATCAGGACGGTGATGCCTTCGTTGCTGCCGAGTTGAAGAAGGCGGTCAAGGCGATCGGCAAGAATCCGGCTTCCGACTTCGAGCGTGGCTTGGTGCAGGCTCAGAAGCTATTCGATGAGACGAAGAAGCTGAAATCTGGTATCAAGACCAAGCGAAACGCGTTGGAGGAGAAGACCTGCAACACGATTAAGGCGTTGAGTGATGACGAAGCCAGAAGGTTGCTGGAAGCCAAGTGGATTACACCATTACAGAAGCAGTTGGAAAAACTACCGAATGCCGTGATCGACGAGCTCATTGGCAAAGTGAACGCGTTGAAGAACAAGTACGCCACCACATATGCCGATGTATGCGGCCAAATCGATGAAGCGGAGAAGGAATTGGCTGGAATGCTTGGCGATTTGACCGGTAACGCCCGCGATCTGGCGGGCTTGGAAGAGCTCAAAGCACTGCTCGGGGGTGAATAATTATGGCCGAACAGCATGGAAAAACACTAGTTCCGCAGATTCGTTTCGCTGGTTTCACTGACCCTTGGGAACAGCGTAAGCTGGGCGATGTCGCACGTAGGGTTACCCGAAAGAATGAGAACAGAGATTCCGATCTTCCCCTTACCATTTCTGCTCAATACGGTTTGGTGGATCAGAGAACTTTTTTCAACAACCAAGTTGCAAGCAAAGACATGAGCGGATACTTCCTTCTGCATAAGGGAGAATTTGCCTACAACAAAAGCACCTCGACTGACAGCCCGTGGGGAGCGATAAAAAGGCTGGAAAAGTATGACATGGGCTGCGTTTCAACACTGTATATCTGTTTTGAGTTGCTTTCTGGAGACCCTGATTTCTTAGTCACATACTACGAGACTGATAGATGGTACAAAGCTGTTCAATTAATCGCGGCTGAGGGAGCCAGAAACCATGGATTGCTCAACATTGCTCCAGATGATTTCTTTGAAACGCAGATCTGCATTCCCAAGAGAATCGACGAGCAGCGCCAAATCGGCGCGTTCTTCGACCGTCTGGACTCCCTCATCACCCTTCATCAGCGTAAGTATTGTGGTGTTGCTTCTTGGATGTTAGGGGTTGCGCTCGTAAGATTGGGCTCAGAAAGTGACGGTGCGTTCGGGGAGATGAAACATGTTCTACGATAAGGAATCGGATTTCGAAGACGATCTGGTCGCGGTGCTGAAACGCCACGGGTGGACCGATGGTGTGTTGGAATACCCGACTGAACAGGATCTCATCGATAACTGGGCCAACATCCTATTCGACAACAACAAAGGCATCGATCGTCTGAACGGGCAGCGCCTTACCAAGGGTGAGATGGCGCAGATCCTTGAACAGATCGAAACATTGCGCACGCCATTGGCGTTGAACTCCTTCATCAACGGCAAAACCGTGTCCATCAAACGTGACAATCCCGCAGACACAGCACATTTCGGTAAGGAAATCAGCCTGAAGATCTACGATCGCCAGGAAATCGCCGCTGGGCAAAGCCGGTACCAAATCGCAAGACAGCCGATGTATCCGGCAAAAAACAAAATGCTGAACGATCGTAGAGGAGACGTCTGCCTGCTCATCAACGGCATGCCGGTCATCCATATCGAACTGAAGAAAAGCGGCATTCCCATAAGCCAGGCCACCAATCAAATCGCCAAATACGCGCATGAAGGCGTGTTCACCGGGCTGTTCAGACTCGTGCAGGTCTTCGTGGCCATGAATCCGGATGATGCCGTGTACTTCGCCAATCCCGGTGAAGGCGATTTCAACAGCAACTACTTCTTCCACTGGGCTGACTTCAACAATGAGCCCATAGCGGCGAACAACCATGTCGGGCAGGATGAATGGAAGCGTTTCACATCTGATCTGCTATCCATTCCCATGGCACACCAGCTCATCGGGTTCTATACGGTCGCCGATTCCGCAGACGGATGCCTCAAAGTGCTACGCAGCTACCAATACCAGGCGGTGAACGCCATTTCCGACCGTGTACGCACCTGCAAATGGGATGAGCCGGTGCCAAGCGGCACGCCGGGCCGTCCGGGCGGTTATGTGTGGCACACCACTGGCTCGGGCAAAACCATGACCAGCTTCAAGGCTGCGCAGCTCATCGCTGGCTCGAAAGATGCCGACAAGGTGGTCTTCCTCATGGACCGTGTCGAATTGGGCACGCAGTCGCTGCTGGAATACCGGTCGTTCGCGGATGATGCCGATGATGTGCAGGGCACGGAAAACACGGATGTGCTCAAATCGAAACTGGCAAGCATCGACCCCAAAGACACGCTCATCGTCACCTCCATCCAGAAAATGAGCAACATCAAAGCGGGCGAGGGGCATATCACCGAAGAGGAAGTGAGGAAGCTCGCCGGCAAACGCATCGTATTCATTATCGACGAATGCCATCGTTCCACGTTCGGCGAGATGCTGCAGGATATTCGCCATTCCTTCCCGAACGCGTTGTATTTCGGTTTCACGGGCACTCCGATTCATGAGGAGAACCGTAAGAAGGGCGCGACCACATCAATGGTGTTCGGCGATTGCCTTCACCGATACAGCATCGCCGACGGCATCCGCGATGGCAATGTGCTCGGATTCGACCCGTACATGGTGTTGACCTACCGAGACAAGGATGTTCGTCAGGCTGTCGCGTTGCAGAAGGCGAAAGCGGCAACGGTTGAGGAAGCCCAGGCGGATCCGGCGAAAGCTGAGGTGTTCTACCATTACATGGACCCGAAGCAAATGCCGATGGGATCCATGGAAACGCAGGCAGGAGAACATGTCAAAGGCATTGAGGACTATCTGACCGCAGCGCAGTATGCGCAAGGCACGCCACATGAGGACAAGGTCGTGGAGGATATTCTCGACCAATTCCCATTGCTGAGCAGAGGCAACAAATTCCATGCGATGCTGGCCACGAGTTCCATTCCCGAGGCGATCAGCTATTACCATCTGTTCAAGGAACGTGCTCCGCAGATGCACGTGACCGCGCTGTTCGACCCCAACGTCGACAATTCCGACGGCGCAATCCTCAAGGAGGATGCGCTTAAGGAAATCATCGGCGATTACAACGAACTGTTCGACAAGGATTTCATCATCCCCACATGGCCGAAGATGAAGAAGGACATCACCGCGCGGCTTTCCCACAAGCGTCCGTACCTGACGGTCGACCAGCACCGTGAGGAGCGGCTGGATCTGCTGATTGTGGTTGATCAGATGCTGACAGGTTTCGATTCCAAGTGGGTCAACACGCTGTACCTCGACAAAATCATCGACTATGAGAACATCATCCAGGCGTTCAGTCGTACGAATCGACTGTTCGGCCCCGACAAGCCTTTCGGAACTATTCGCTACTACCGCAAGCCACACACCATGAAGGGGTATATCGAAGCGGCGGTAAAACTGTATTCCGGAGACAAGCCGCTCGATCTGTTCGTGCAGAAACTGCCGGAAAACGTGCGCCTGATGGATGCGCGTTTCGAAGAAATCGCCTCCGTGTTCAGTGCCGGAGGCGTGGAAGATTTCATGCGACTGCCGGAATCGGTGGAGGCGTGCCGCAAGTTCGCAAAACTGTTCGTGGAACTCAATGATTTCCTGGAATCCGCCAAAGTGCAAGGTTTCACTTGGGGGCGGCAGGAATACTCCGTCACCCATGACGATGGATCCGTGGAGGTTGTGCGGCCGAAGTTCGATGAACGGACATATCTGATTCTTGTACAGCGGTATAAGGAAATGTTCAGCAGCGGCGAAGGTTCCGGCAGCGGTCCGGAAGCGCCATATGAACTTGACGGCCATATCACTGAGATAGATACAGGATTGATTGATACGGATTATATGAACGCCAACTTCACCAAATGGCTCAAGGCGCTTGGCGGAGGCGATCCGGCCCTGTTGACATCAGCCGAGGAGGAATTGCATAAGTCGTTTGCTTCGCTCAGTCAAGAGGAACAACGGTATGCCGAACTGTTCATGCATGATGTGGAACGTGGCGAAATCGAGTTGGAGGAAGGCAAGACGCTGCGCGACTACATCACGTATTACGCGAACAGCGCCAAAAACAGCCAAGTGGAGCAAATCACCAAGGCGTTTGACGTGGATGGGGCGTTGCTCAACGAGATGATGCGGCTTGACCTTACAGAGACAACCCTGAACGAATTCGGACGATTCGACCGGTTGAAAGCGTCGGTTAACAGGTCTTTGGCAAAGGCGTTTTTCGATAAGCCGGATAGTCCGGTCTCCCAATTCACGGCGAATCTTCTCGCCACGAAGCTGCTGAAGAGCTTTATCCTTGAGGGAGGATTCGATTTGGACGATCGGAAATAGCGGGGAGAAGCATGGCTGTTGTTGACGAAGCGAAGCTGAGATACCTGGACTTTCTTTCCAGGGAGGACCGCGTCCGGCACCACCGGTACGTCGAGGAAATGAAGCAATACGACATGATGCGTTCCGGCGACATCAACGCCATCGCCGAAAGCACACGTCTGTGGGACTCCGGACTGTACGGCTACCTGTCGGACGATCCGCTCAAAAACGCGAAATACCGGTTCGTCACCACCATCACGCTCGCCACACGTTTCGCCATCGAAGGCGGTATGGACGAGGAGGACGCCTACAACGCCTCCGACCTGTACATCCAGAACCTGGAAAACTGCAAAACGCCCGACGACGTGCGCCGCCTGCACACCGACATGATGACATTCTTCACATGGGCCATGGCCGACATGCAGAAGGCGGAAACACATTCCAAAGCCGTCAACGAATGCCTGGACTACATCCACTACCATCTGCATGAGAAAATCACCGTGCCCATCCTCGCCGAGCATGTGCATCTGAATCCCACGTATCTGTCGGAGCTGTTCAAACGCGAAACGGGCACGGCCATATCGCAATACATCACCGACAAGCGTATGGAAGCGGCCGAGAACATGCTCAAATACTCGGAATACAGCTTCGACGAGATCGCCCAGATCCTCGCATACCGGTCGCAAAGCCATTTCTCGAAGGTGTTCAAAAAACATTCCGGCATGACGCCGGGGGAGTACCGCACCAAGTACGCGCAGAACGGCATCTGGCCGGAGTGATTGCGATCACGGCGTCTACCACGCCGGTTGCGGTGAACCGCCGGTGACGGCACCGCGAAATTCGGGTGTGCCAATCGTGAAATCGACGTGTCCGCGCGTGCGAAACACGCGCGAATCAGCTACGGTGGAAGCATTCAATGATGATGCGCGCCACCGGCCGAATGAACGGCGGAACAAGGAACGTGCGCGCAGGATGTGGATGAAAGCGAAGGAATAAACGAATATGGGAATGCCCCTTGATCTGTATGTGATCCGACATGGCGAGTCGGAGGCGAACGTCATCATCAGCGCCGGCGAACAGGGTGACAACTCGCTGTATACGCAGGACAACGTCACCGTGCCGGACCGTTCGTGGAGGCTCACCGCCACCGGACGCAAGCAGGCCGACTGCATTGGCCGTTGGCTCGTCGCGCAGCAGCCGCTGTTCGACCGCTACCTCGTTTCGCCGTACGTGCGTACGCGTGAGACGGCGGCCACGATGGCCCTGCCTAAGGCGAAATGGGAGGAGACTCGCGTGCTGCGCGAACGCTCCTGGGGTGAGATCAACACCATCACGAAGGACGATTTCAAAACCAACTACGCGCGCAACTGGATGTTCAAGAACACCGATCCGCTGTACTGGCGTCCGCCGGCGGGCGAGTCCATCGCCGACGTGGCCGAGAACCGCGTGCACAACCTGCTCACGTCCCTGAACCGCAAGTCGGATGCGGAATCCGTGGTGATGGTCAGCCATGGCGACCTCATGCTGGCGTTGATGCTCACGTTGGAGGACCTGTCCGACGAGGAGTTCATGCATCGAGCGGCCGCCGACGAATGGAAGATCACCAACTGCACGTGTTTCCACTATTCGCGGCGCGACCCGTCGACTGGGCGCACCCATAAGCGGTTCCGTTGGGAGCAGACGGCACGCCCGGTGCTCGACGAGACGGACGGACGCTGGGTGGTGAAGGTGGACGATTGGCGCGAATTCAAACGTCCTGTGTTGTCGAACGGCGATTTGGTGGACGTGGTACATGCCGTCGACCGTCATCTGTGACCTATCGTGTCCATAAGTATCCTGGCTGTGATGATTGCCCCCTACCTCACTTTGAAACCATACGTATCGGCGTAGTCGCTACAATGGCCTGTGATTGTGCGGCACGTGTTCGTGTTTCGTGCCGTGAGAGAGTTAGGAGACAATCGCATGTCCAATCCAATCGCGGGCCTGTTCACGTGGAAGCTCCACGGCGACGGCAAAACGCTGAAGCCCGGCGAGGTCGTCGAACCTGACGAGAGGCTGACCTGGCCGCGCACCGCGGAAATCGGCGCGCAGCACGTCATCGCCATGTTCGGCGCCACGTTCCTGGTGCCGATTCTGACCGGTTTCGACCCATCCACCACCCTGTTCTTCACGGCCATGTCGACCGCGCTGTTCCTGCTGATCAACAAGAACATGCTGCCGAGCTACCTGGGCTCGTCCTTCGGCTTCATCGCCCCGATCGCGGCCGTCGCCAGCGCCCACAAGGGCCTCGCCGTCGCATCCTTCGGCATCATGGTCACCGGCATCCTGCTGGCCCTGATCGGTGTGCTCGTCCATTACGCGGGCGCCAAGTGGATCGACATCATCATGCCGCCGGTCGTCAACGGCGCCATCGTGGCCATCATCGGCTTCAACCTGGCTCCGAGCGTGTGGAACAACTTCAAAGTCGCTCCCGACACCGCCATCGTCACCCTCGTCGCGGTGCTGCTCGTCGCGGTGCTGTTCAAGGGTCTGCTCGGCCGACTCAACATCCTCATCGGCGTGATCATCGGCTACGCGTACGCCTGCTTCCGTGGCCAGGTCGACTTCTCAGCCATCGGCAAGGCCGCATGGGTCGGTCTGCCGGAATTCCGTCTGCCGCAGGTCGACTTCACCATCCTGCCGATGTTCATCCCGGTCGTGCTCGTACTCGTTGCCGAAAACGTCGGCCACGTCAAGTCCGTCTCCCAGATGACCGGCCGCGACTATGACGACCAGATCGGCACCGCGCTGTTCGCCGACGGTCTCGGCACCACCATCGCCGGTTTCGGCGGCGGCTCCGGCACCACCACCTACGGCGAGAACATCGGCGTGATGGCCGCCACCAAGGTCTACTCGACCGCCGCATACTGGTGCGCCGCCGCGTTCGCGCTGATCCTGAGCCTGTGCCCGAAGTTCGGCGCCATCATCAACACCATCCCCGCCGGCGTGCTCGGCGGCGTGACCACCCTGCTGTACGGCATGATCGGCATGGTCGGCATCCGCATCTGGGTTGAGAACAAGGTCAACTTCGACAAGCCGGTCAACGTCATGGTGGCCGCCATCACCATGATCATCGCCGTCGGCCAGTTCGAGTTCGCCTTCAACGGCATCTCCTTCAACGGCATCGCCATCGGCACCGTCGTCATCCTCGTCGCCTACCACGGCCTGAAGGCCATCGGCAAGGCGACCGGCACCATCGCCAAGGACGATCCGGACATCCTGTAACGGATCGCATCTCACGCTGGCTAGTTCAACGCCCGTCGGCCAAAAAGGTCGGCGGGCGTTTTTCATTGCCGTTTTCGTCAATCGATTGACGTGTTGCGTCGCATACGTTTTATGATGGTATCTATAAGCGATTGCGCAATGTGGCAAAGGAGACAACATGAGCACTGCGGCAGGAAAGAAAATCGCGATTGTGACCGGTTCCGCGCTTGGCTTGGGATATGAGCTGGCACGTCAGCTGATCGGCAAAGGCTGGTTCGTGGCCGGCATCGATTTCAACACGGCCCGTCAGGAGGAACTGTCCCGCACGTTCGGCGCGGACGAATACCGCGCCTTCGTCGGCGACATCAGCGACGAGGCGTTCGTGAAGGACTCCGTCGCGGCCATCAAGGAGATCGGCCACATCGACCTGCTCATCAACAACGCGGGACAGCCGTCGTTCAAAAAGCCGGTCGGCTACGAGGCCGCCGACGTGGACAAGTGCCTTAAGGGGCTCAAAGGCATGATTCTGTGGAGCGTCGAAACATTGAAGGCCGACGGCGAGCAGGACCTCAAAATCGCCAATGTCATGTCCACCGCCGCCACACGCGGCAACGCCAACGAATCCGTCTACTGCGCCACCAAGTGGGGTGAGAAGGGGTATACGACAAGCCTCAAGGCGGCCTACAAGGGAACCAGTGTGAAGGTTGTGGGCGTGTATCCGGGAGGCATCGACACCGACTTCTACCATGACAGCCACGATTACGTGTCGTTGGACAAGCAGCATTCCTTCATGAGCGCCGCGGAACTGGCCGAAGTGGTGCTATTCAACCTCGTCAACGACGCGAATCTGACGGTTTCCGACATCCTCATCGAACGCAACTACCGGTAGCGTCGGCCACCAGTCACAGCCAAGGCAAAAGTATCGGGCATGGGCTACAGTTAACAGGTTTGCGCAACGTGCGCAATGTTTGACATGAAAGGCCATTGTGCCCGATACCGCTGTGATTGAAAATGAAGATGCCCTCGCCGCCGATTTCGATGAGGCGGGCGAGGAGGAGGAACGCCCCCAGACGTTCGCCGAACTCGGCGTTCCCGGCCCGTTGGTACGCGTGCTCGCGGCCGATGGCAAGAAAACCGCTTTCCCGATCCAGGCCGACACCCTTCCCGATTCCCTGGCCGGTCGTGACATTCTCGGCCGAGGCCGTACCGGCTCCGGTAAGACCCTGGCGTTCTCGATTCCGCTGGTCGCGCGACTGGGTGAGGTCGACGCCGACGAGTACGAGAACATGAGCCAGTTCCGCCATGAGGTGGAACAGGTGCGCAAGGGGCATGCCGAGGAACGGCGCGCCGACGATTTCCTGCCGCACCCGCGCGGCCTGGTGCTCGCTCCGACCCGTGAGCTGGCCAACCAGATCAACGACGTGCTGATGCCGCTCGCGCAGATGTACGGCATGACCACCACCACCGTGTATGGCGGTGTGCGCTACGCCCGCCAGATCCGCGATCTAAGGGCCGGCGCCGATATCGTCGTCGCATGCCCGGGCCGTCTTGAGGACCTGCTCGAACAGCATGCGCTGACGTTGGAGAAGGTCGAAGTGGCCGTGATCGACGAAGCCGACGAAATGGCCGACATGGGCTTCCTGCCGCCGGTCAAGCGCCTGCTCGGCCAAGTGTCGTTCGACGCGCAGATCATGCTGTTCTCCGCCACCCTCGACCATGGCGTCGACGAGGTGGTGAACACGTTCCTCACCGATCCGAAGATCCACAGCGTCGACTCCGCCACCGCGGCCGTCGACGAAATGACACACCACGTGTTCGAAACCACGCAGGGCGACCGTCATGAGCTGGTCCGCACCCTCGCTTCCGGCAAGGGACGCCGCATCCTGTTCACCCGCACCAAATTCCAGACCCAGAAGCTCGCCAAGGACCTGACGAAGAACGGCATTCCGGCGGCCGAGCTGCACGGCAACCTGAGCCAGAACCAGCGTGACCGCAATCTCGCAGCCTTCGAATCCGGCGACGTGAACGTCATGGTCGCCACCGATGTGGCCGCCCGCGGCATCGACGTGTCCGGCGTGGAGCTCGTGGTGCAGGTGGAGCCTCCGGAGGACCCGAAATCGTTCCTTCACCGCTCCGGACGTACCGCGCGAGCCGGCCATTCCGGTGATGTGGTGACCATCGTGCTGCCGAACCAGCGCCGCCGCACCCGCCGCATGCTGCATGAGGCCGGACTGAAGGTCAAGCCGATCGAAGTGACCCACGATTCCCCGGAAGTGTTGGAATTGGTGGGCGAGCCGGCCGAACCGCGTTTCGGTTGGACGCTTGAGCAGTCCCAGCCGGCGGGCAATCCGCGTCGCAGGAAGCATGGCAAGGTCGGCGACGGTTCCGCGGAAAACGGCGGGCGCTCCGGACGCAACCGTTCCGGCGGACGCAACAAGGACCGGGGCAAGGACAAGGGCGGCAAGCCGTTCAAGTCCGAACGCAAGGACCGCGCGAATCGCAAGGGACGTGAAGAGCGCGCCGAAGTCGCCGAACGCGAGCAGCGTTTCGAACCGAAACAGAATCGCGCCGAACGTCGCGCCGCCAAGTTCGAAGGCCGCGACAACCGCGAATACGAGGCACGCGAGCATCGTTGGGAACATCCTGAAATCCAAGAGGAGAAGCGCGAGAAGCACGAGGAGAAGCGCAACAACAAGCGTCGCGAAAAGTACGCGCGGCTACATGAGCAGCAGCGTGCCGAAGCCGGCGAACAGCGTGGAACCGACAATCGCAAGCGGCGCTCCGACGAGCGTTCCGATCAGCGTGGCCAATCCGATAGGAAGCCCGGCAAAAAGCAGTATGCGAAAAAGCAGGGCGCGCCGACCAAGAAGCAGCGCAAGGCCGAAGCCCGTGCCGAACGCCGTTACGAGGACGATCGCCAATACCGCAGGAACCGCGACGAACGCGACGACCGCCGTCAGGGCGGCAAACGCATCCATCGCAAGGAAATCCGCGTGATTCATGACGAGCGTGGCGAGGACGCGAAGCGTTATGACCGTCGCATGGAAGCCAAGTATGGCGATTCCGTTCGTCGTGGCGGTCACGGAGAACGCCACGACAAGCATGCGGGCGAAAGGCAGGGCAAGCCGTACCGCAAGCATGCGAAGATCCGCAAGGCGCCGTTCCGCTCCCGCTGACGTACGTCAACGGTCAAGCAAAAAGCCGTTCATTCCAGCAATCGCAAGGAATGAACGGCTTTTTCTATACGGGATATCGCAGTATCAGCCGTTGACCGGCTGATACTGGTCGAGCGCGGTGAAGCAACGTTTATAGACCATCAGCATGATGATGCTGTCCGCCAGCAGCGTAAGCGCCGCGATGGTGGCGAGAATCATGAACTGGTATTTCGCCGCGTCGATGGGGTTGCCGCCGGCGATGATCTGACCGGCCATCATGCCCGGCACCGTCACAATGCCGGCGGAGGCGAGCGACGCGGTGGTGGGCAGCAATCCCAGACGGATCGACGAGACGATACTTGGACGTGCCGCCTCCCACGTGGTGGCACCCAACGCCAGCAGCGTGTCCACTTCGTCACGACGTTCCTTCATGCTTTCAAAGAACCGGCTCAACCCCACCGCCAACGCCGAAACGGTGTTGCCCAGCAGCATGCCGGTCAACGGCACCACCAATTGCGGCGCATACCACGGTTGCGGACGGATGATGAGCTCGGTGACCAACGAGATCATGATGAGCATGGTCACGACCAGACTCAGGAACACCGGTCCAGCCAAGCCCTTCGGCACACCTTTCGCACGCGAAAGAGTGATCTGCACGGCCGCGATGAGCATGAACGCCACAAGCAGCAGCACCAGCCACGGATTGTTCGAACGGATGACGTACTCCATGATGAAGCCCATCGCGCACAATTGCAGCAGCGCACGGCAAGCCGACCACAGAAGCGTGCGCCCCACGCCCATACGCATGGTTTCGGAGATGCCGGCGGCAATGGCCACCATCACCAGCGCGGCGATGAGACCCCAGATGTCGATCGCATAGTAGTTGCCGTTCATGCGACGCTCCCTTCTACCGTGTTACCCGTCGAAGTACTACCCGTCGCAGTACCGTCCGCTTCGGCGTTGCCGGACTGCGTGAGCGTGCCATTGGCAAGACGCATGACACGTGTGGCACGGCCATCCGGCGGCCGGTGCCGGATACGAACGATCGCCATGCCGTCCGCCGCCGCTTTGGCGAGGATGCGCGCCACTTTGTCGGCGTTGTCGTCATCCAATCCGGCGTCCACTTCGTCGGCGAGCAGTACCTTCGGACGGGTCAGCAACGTACGTGCAAGGCTCACGCGCGCCGCCTGACCGCCGGACAAGTCGTGTGGCGGACGGTTCAGATCGATGTCGGCACAGCCCATATTGTCCAAGGTTTCACGGATTCTGCCGTCCGGCAACGCATCGGTGGGGGAGATCCTGCGCGGCCCCTGCTTCGTTCTCGCCGACTGGCGTATGGCAAGCGTGAACGGCAGACGAATCGCCTGCGCCACCGTCTCGCCCAACAGCACCGGCTTCTGCGGCAAGTACGCGACCTGCGCGCGCCACTGCTGCGGGGTGAAATCGTCGGCGGAACGGCCATCCAACCGTAAATCGCCTGACGCGCGCGGATTGAGCCGTGCGAAAGCGGTCAGCAGCGAGCTCTTGCCTGCGCCGGACGGTCCGACCAAGTCCACGATTTCGCCAGGCTCGATGGCGAAGGACAATCCGGAGAATATGGTGCGGCGTTCGCCGTCGACCATAATCGAACAGCGCACGTTCGATGCTTCGAATACGTATGTCATAGCCAAAACCATACGCCAATAGCGAACGGTTCACGGCGGTTTCAGGGTTTTCCCTGAGTTTTGAGGCGAAATCAGCCATAAGGATGACGCGTGCCCGTTATTTTGCGTACTACAACTGTCAAGTTGAAGGAAAACCTATATGTTGGGGATGGGAAATATGCGTCAGTGGCTTATGAACATAAGCCTGGTCGGAGGCTGGTTTCCGGCGGCGGCGTTCGCCGTCGTCGCAGTGCTGTCCGTAACCCTGCTGGTTAGCGCGGCCGTTTCGAAACGGGACGGACGCATACTGGCTACCGTGCTGCCGATCGGCGTTGCGGCCGTGTCCGGAATGATCGGCTATGTGGTAGCTTGGCTGCTGTCCGACGTGTTCGTGGTGTTCGGCGTCGGATTGGGATCCCGTGTGATGGCTTGGGTGGCGGCTGGTTTCGCCATCGCTGGTTTCGCCATCGCGCATATCGTGTTGAGCAGGGGCATGATGTGCGTGGCCGCGGCCATCTTGACCGTATTCGCGATACTGGCCGCGGCGATCGGCATCGACCAATTGTACGGCGAATACGCCACCATCGGCTCGCTGTTCGGCGAGGATTCCTACAGCCAAGCCGATCTGACCGGACTGGCCAAACGCAAGGACCTCATCACCGTCGCACAGTGGCGCAAACAGGCCGCCAACGGCACAATCCGCAATATTCCGGCGAACGGAACCGTCAACAAAATCGACATTCCGGCCACGAAATCGCAGTTTGAAGCACGCAAAGCCCTCGTCTACCTGCCTCCGGCGGCATTGGCCGACTCGAAACGCAAGCCGGCCCTGCCGGTCGTCCTCATGCTGAGCGGGCAGCCGGGCAGTCCGGGACGCGTCTTCCAAGCCGGCGGCATCCAAACCATGATGGACGGATATGCGAAAACCCACGACGGACTCGCCCCAATCGTCATCGCAGCCGATCAGCTTGGCGCCGATTCGCACAACACGCTATGCGTGGATTCGAAGGTGTACGGCAATGCGCTGACCTACCTGACGCAGGACGTGGTCGACTGGGTGAAAACCAACCTGCCCGCCGCACAGGATGCCAAGGATTGGGCCATCGCCGGATTCTCGCAAGGCGCCACATGTTCGCTGCAGATCGGCGTGAACCATCCCGACCTGTTTGGCACCATGATTCCCACCGACAGCGAAATCAAACCGACCAACGGCAGCCGACAGGAAATGATCGACCGGTTCTTCGACGGCGACACCACAGCCTATGAGAACCAAGTGCCGGTCAACGCCATCCGCAACCACGCGCCCACCCATCAGATGCTCATCATAGGCGCGGGGGAGAAGGACACCACCTCAATACGCAACGTCAAAACAATCGCGCCGGTCGCGGCGAAAGCCGGCATGCGCGTCGCCGCCGTCGAATCGTCCGGCAACGCACACGACTGGCACGCCGTGCAGGACGTGCTGCGTTACGGGCTCGCCGTATTCGGCCACGACACCGGACTGGATGGTGCGAACCCGAACCTATCCGACTATCCGAATCTCAAACGCATCACGATATGACGATCCTGAACACAAACCCGCAAGCCTGAGAATCCCAGAAAAGGAAAGAAATGACTCAAACGCAAACCGCACTTGCTAAACCAGCCGAGGCATCACCCGCGAAACCACTGTTCGGCTTCCGCGCGCTGCTCGCCGATCTGGCCGGATGGATCAGACGACACCTGCTCACCGTCTGCCTCGTGCTGTTCGTCATCCTCATCAACGTGGGCACGCAGATCGTGTGCGCGCTCATACGTCAGCCGTTCCCGCCGAGCCTGGCCAAAGTAAGTTTCGAAGCGCTCGCACGCGGCCGCTGGTACACCGCGCCGATATCCATGCTGTACGTGCCGAATCTGGGCCGTCTGCTCATCGACGTTCCGCTCATGCTGGTTGCGTTCGGCCTGGCCGAATCGGTGATCGGCAAAATCAAAACCGCATGGGTGTCCGTCATCACCACACTGGGTGGCGTGGCCTTGGGCATGGGACTGTGCTCCCTATCCGACGGGCGCAGCCCCCAATGGCATGCGATCTCGCATGATGGCGCCATCCTTGGTCCGCTGATTCTCGTCGCCGGCACCCTTATGTGCGCCAGCGCGTTCACAACCATGCTGTGGCGCCGCCGTATCCGCGTGATCGGCTATGCGGTCGTGCTCATCATGTTCCTCTACCGAGGCGAGGTGAGCGACTACTGCCTGCTTGCCACTTCGGTGATTGGCCACGTGCTCGGCTATCTGATGGCCTCCCGCACACATGGCGACGAATACCGGCATGGCGCCATCTACGAAATGCGTCGGCTTATCGGCATCGTCGCGGGCGTGCAGGCCATCGGTTCGCTCGTCGCCGTCTCGTCACGCCAATCGTTCGGCCTGCTGTCCATGTTCGGACTGTTGACCGGCTCCACCGACTTCGACACCGGACATGTGGTCGACTGCCTCAGCGGCGCCTCGCATACGGACTGCTTCACGCAATACCGCATGATGCGTTTCACCATGCCCGGCAACTGGCTGGTATCCATCATGCCGACGCTGATGCTGCTGCTCATCGCCTGGGGTCTGTATCGAGGCCGTCATCTCGCAGCCGCGCTCAGCATCGTGTTCAACACATGCACCATTGCGCTATCGACGGTGTTCTATGTGGCTATTCCGCTGTCCTACGTGGACGGCTCCGACGCCGGTGCATACATGGATGCGATATCCGCATTGCAACGGCACGGCGCATTCCACGCGATGCTGGCCACGATGGCGTTGCCGCTGCTGTGCATCGTCATCATCATCCTGTTCCGCGCATGTTTCACCATTCGCACGAAAAGCGAGACCGTGCTGCGCGGTATCGCCATCACGTTCGCCGCATTCGTATTACTGGGATTGCTGTACGTCGGCTACGGCCTGTCCATGCCGTCCGGCTTCAACGAAACGCCGCTGCTGGTCGATCTGATCGCAGACTACGTGCAGCGTTTGCTGCCGATTGGCCTGCTAAGTGGCGTGGAACCGGCGTTCGTGCCGGTCGGACTGCTTTCCGAAATCGTCTACCAGTGCGTCGGACCGATGTTTTGGCTGGTCGCGCTGTGCTGCACATGGGGTGGCCTGCGTGACCGTTCCATGATCAACGACGCGTACCGTCACCGCGTGGACGAGATCATCGGACTCGGCGGCGAATCCATGTCGTTCATGGCCACTTGGAAAGGCAACGATTACTGGTTCTCCGCCACCGGCCGTTCCGCCATCGCCTACCGCGTGTCGTACGGCATCGCATTGACCGTCACCGGACCTTTCGGCGACCCAGACGAGTATGAGGACGATCTGCATGCGTTCGCCGGCTTCTGCACCCAACGTTCCCTGACGCCGGTGTTCTACAGCGTGCACGCCGAACAACGTGACGCGTTGGTCTCCGCCGGCTGGAACGCGCTCGACGTCGGCACCGAAATGGTGATCGACCCGGCCGCATGGCAGACGCGCGGCAAGAAATGGCAGGACGTGCGCACCGCCATCAACAAAGCCAAGCGCGACGGCATCACCGACGTGCTCGCCACATTCAAGGAATCGCCGTTCTCCGTGCAGACGCAGATCCGTGAGATTTCCGCGCAATGGGCCGGCGAGAAGGCCCTGCCTGAAATGGGCTTCACCCTGGGTGGCGTGGACGAGCTGGTCGATCCACGCGTCAAACTGCTGTACGCGGTGGACACGGACGGTAAGGTGCTGGGCGTCACCAGCTGGCTGCCGACCTATGAGAACGGCAAAGTGGTCGGATGGACGCTCGACTTCATGCGTCACCGTACCGACAGCGTCAACGGCATCATGGAATTCCTCATCGCCCGCATGGCCGAACGGCTGCGCGACGAAGGCGAAGTGCGATTCATGAGCCTGTCCGCGGCGCCACTTGCCGGCATGAGCGGCGAAGGCCACGAACAGGGGGAGAGCGCCGTGCTCGACCACGTGCTGCAGATGGTGGCCGACATCATGGAACCGGCTTACGGATTCCACTCCCTGTTCCGCTTCAAACTCAAGTTCCATCCGGATGAAGCCAAAGTGTACATCTGCTATCCGGATCCGGCGAAACTGCCGCAGATCTCGCTTGCCGTCGCGCAGGCCTACGTGCCGTCGCTCACCCCAGCCGAAGCCATGCGATTCGTACGCACCATCGTGCCTACGAAAACGAACTGAAACCATGCGACCGGTTGACGGCCCGTCATCCCTGAGATGGGCTGTCGCTTTGGGTGCGCTCGGGGCTACACTGGGGAAGGTTCATAAAAAGTACTACGTTTCTCCATGAAAGGGAACAGTATGTCAGCTGAAGCAAACGTCGGCGTCGTCGGTCTGGCTGCCATGGGCGGCAGCCTCGCACGCAATCTCGCTCACCACGGCAACAAGGTCGCCGTGTTCAACCGCACCTACGCCCGTACCGAAAAGCTCATGAACGAGCACGGCGGCGAAGGCGAGTTCTATCCGGCGAAGACGCTTGAGGAATTCGTGGACAGCCTCGTCAAGCCGCGCACCGCCATCATCATGGTCAAGGCCGGTGAGCCGACCGACGCCATGATCAACGCGCTCGCCGACCTGATGGAGCCGGGTGACATCATCGTCGACGCCGGCAACGCCTACTTCCCGGACACCATCCGCCGCGAAAAGGAAATCAGCGCCCGCGGCCTGCACTTCGTCGGCTGCGGCGTGTCCGGTGGCGAGGAAGGCGCCCTGCTTGGTCCGTCCATGATGCCGGGTGGTTCCGAGGAATCCTGGAAGACCCTCAAGCCGATCTTCGAATCCATCGCGGCCAAGGCCGAAGGCGAACCGTGCGTCACCCACATCGGACTCAACGGTGCCGGCCACTTCGTCAAGATGGTGCACAACGGCATCGAATACTCCGACATGCAGCTCATCGCCGAAAGCTACGACCTCATGCGCCGCGGCCTGGGCATGACCCCGGCCGAGATCGGCGACGTGTTCGAGGAGTGGAACAAGACCGAACTCGACTCCTACCTCATTGAAATCACCGCCGAAGTGCTGCACCAGGTCGACAAGAAGACCGGCAAGCCGCTCGTCGACCTCATCGTCGACCACGCCGGCATGAAGGGCACCGGCACCTGGACCGTGCAGACCGCACTGTCCCTCGCCGTGCCGGTCACCGGCATCGCCGAAGCCGTGTTCGCCCGCGGCCTGTCCTCCGAAGCCGACCTGCGTGAGGAAGCCCAGAAGCAGGGCTTCGCCGGCCCCGACGGCAAGCTCAACCTGAACGACGACGAGAAGAAGGCCTTCATCGAAGACATCCGTCAGGCCCTCTACGCTTCCAAGATCGTCGCCTACGCACAGGGCTTCAACGAGATCACCACCGCCGCCAAGGAATACGGCTGGGACATCGACCTCGCCGCCGTGGCACGCATCTGGCGTGGCGGCTGCATCATCCGCGCGAAGTTCCTCAACCGCATTTCCGAAGCGTTCGAATCCGGCGAGGCCAACGTGTCACTGCTGTTCGCCCCGTACTTCAAGAACGCCATCGAAAACGCCGAGAAGTCCTGGCGCAACGTGGTCGCCCAGGCCGCCATCAACGGTCTGCCGACCCCGGCGTTCGCCTCGTCGCTGTCCTACTTCGACGGCCTGCGTTCCAAGCGTCTGCCGGCCGCCCTCATCCAGGGCCAGCGCGACTACTTCGGCGCCCACACCTACCAGCGCGTGGACCAGCCGGGCGCGTTCCACACCCTGTGGGCCGAGCCGGGCCGCGAGGAAATCGAAGCCTGATTCCCCTTGAGCCTGAAGCATAAGGCATCCGAAACATAGATGAAGCCCCGCAACACGATATGTTGCGGGGCTTCATTGTTATACCGGTTATACCGTTGCTTTATCGGCGTGCAGGAACCGCATCACAGCTTGGATGCCGCTCCTTCATCGATAAGCCACAACAGCTCTTCGCCGTCGGCATAGGAGCTTGGCGCATGCGGATTGTCGCGCTGGGCGAACGCCGCCTTCACCGCGTCGGCCTTGCGCGTCTCGGACGTGAACACCCATGTGTGCTTCGAACGGGCGATCATCGGCACGGTCAACGTCACACGCAGCGGCGGCGGTTTCGGCGAATCACGCACGCCGGCCACCAGCACATGCGGATCGTCGATTTCGACTTCGCCATGGTCGGGGAACAGGGACGCGAAATGCGCGTCCGGACCCACGCCGAACATCGCGATGTCAAGCGCCGGCTCGCTGCCCAACTGCTCGACAAGCTCCCGCTGGTATTCCGCGGCAGCGGCCGCCAGCACGGCATCCGTCTGTTCTGGGGAAGCGGACGCGATCTCATCCGCGTCACGTCCGTCAGCCGGCATTTCGTGGATGTTTCCAGCCGGCATGAGGCCATCCTCGATAAGCTTGCCGAACCAAGCCTCGCGCGCCTGCTTGGCGTTGCGGTCGTCATCATCGGCCGCAACGAAACGCTCATCGCCCCACCACACGTGCACACGGCGCCAATCGACGGCATCGGCCAACGGGCTTTCACCCATCACCTTAAGCACGTAAATGCCATCGGTGCCGCCGGTCACGGCAATGTCCACACGCTGCCGGTCCGGCTCGGCCAGCAGGTCGATGATGGTCAGCAATGTGCGCGCGGCCACGGCCTGCGCCAATACTTCGGGATTCGGATACACAATGGTCTTACGTTCTGCCATATTCGCTCCTTATACGATGCCGCCCCACCGATTCACGGCAGGGCGACTGGTTGTCGTTTGACGGTTCAGCGCTTCGGATTGATCAGATCCCAGCCCTGCGTCACCACTTCCGCATAGATCTCATCCGGGTAGAGTCGGCCCAGCTCCTCGCTTAGGCATTCCTCCAACGTGCGCGCCGGCACGCTGATGGTCTGCGGCGACTGTCCCGGCACGTTCAGCACGGCGATGCCGTCATCCGTGGAGGGACGTTCCAGGCTCATCACGCCGTCGGAACGGCTAAGATACACGCCGGTCACCGCGGTGGCGTTCGGATCGTCCTCCACCACCACCGGCACGTTGAGCCGTAGCCTCAGCCATGCGGCCAGCAGGTCCATCGGCAGGTAATCCTTCTTGCCGGTCACACGCACGCCGCTCACCGGCAGGTGCGGCGGCTGGTCGAGCATGGAAGCCAGCATCGCACGCCAAACGGTCAGACGCGTCCATGACATGTCCACGTTCTTCGACGACCAGTTACGGCGCAGATCGTCCATCGTGCGTCGTGGATTCGACGAATGCATCGCATCCGTGATACGGCTGCGCGCCATCGAGCCCAACAAATCGGTGGACAGGTTCGCCGGCGCCTCGTTCGGCCACCAGGCCACCACCGGCGCGTCCGGCACCAGCAGTGGAATCACCAACGTATCCGCGTGATACACCAGACCGCCGAGCGGACGCAGCACGATGATCTCGCCCGCGCCGGCGTCGGAACCGAATCGCACTTCCGCGTCGAGGAACGTGTGCGGCTGACCGTCATCGGTATCGGCATCCATCTTGCGCGAATTCGGTGCGATGGCGATCACCCGGCAGGGGTGTTCGCGGCTGGCGCTGTTCGCCACTTCGAGGTCGTGCTCCAGCGACGCCTCGTTCGTGGAGATCAGCAGCGTGAGCACACGGCCCAAGGCGGCCTCGCCACGCTCTTCGTGCAGTTCGTCGATTTTCGCCGAAATCTCACGGGTTTCGGTGTTCTTCATGGTAATGATCACGGCATCCTCCAACGGTGTCCATCGCGGGCCAGCATCTCGGTGGCCTCCTGCGGTCCCCAAGTTCCGGAACGGTATGGCTGCGGCTGGCCGAGTGTGGACCAGAATTCCTCGATCGGGTCGAGGATCTGCCAGCTTAGCTCCACCTCACGTGTGGTTGGGAACAGTGGCGGATCGCCCAGCAATACGTCAAGAATCAGACGCTCGTAGGCTTCTGGAGACGATTCGGTGAATGAACGGCCATAGCCGAAATCCATGGACACGTCACGTACTTCCATCGACGTGCCGCCCGGCACTTTCGCGCCGAATCGCATGGTCACGCCCTCATCAGGCTGTACACGAATTACGATGGCGTTCTTGCCGAGTTCCTTCGTGGCGGTCGTTTCGAATGGCAGATGTGGCGCGCGTTTGAAAATCACTGCGATTTCCGTGACGCGTTTGCCAAGACGTTTGCCGGTGCGTAGGTAGAACGGCACGCCGGCCCAACGGCGTGTATCGACATCCAACCGGATAGCCGCGTACGTTTCGGTGGTCGATGCTGGATTAATGCCTTTCTCATCCAAGTAGCCGACGACTTCGTGCGATCCTTGCCATCCGGCGGCATACTGGCCGCGGGCCGTATGCGCGGCCAAATCCTTCGGCAGACGCACGGCGGACAGTACCTTCGTCTTCTCCGCCGTCAAATCGGCGGCGGAGAAGGAGACCGGTTCCTCCATGGCGGTCAATGCCATGAGCTGCAGCAGATGGTTTTGGATGATGTCGCGCGCTGCGCCGATGCCGTCGTAGTAACCTGCACGGCCAGCCACGCCGATATCCTCGGCCATGGTGATTTGCACATGGTCAACGTAATTGTTGTTCCAAATCGGCTCGTACATGGCGTTCGCAAAACGCAGCGCCAATATGTTCTGCACGGTTTCCTTGCCGAGGTAGTGATCGATGCGGAATACGCTCGACGGGTCGAACACCTCGGAAACCACACGGTCGAGTTCCTTAGCGCTGGCCAGATCGTGGCCGAACGGCTTTTCGATGATCACGCGACGCCAAGCGCCTTTGTCGCTTTTCGCCAGACCGCAGTCGGCCAGCTGGCGGGAGACTTGCGGGAAGGCCCGTGGCGGCACGGACATGTAGAACGCATGGTTGCCGCGCGTGCCGCGATCGCGGTCAAGTTCCTCGACGGTCTCCGACAATCGTTCGAACGCCTTCGGATCGTCGAAGGTGCCCTGCACGAAACGAATGCCGTCGGTAAGCTGCTTCCAAGTCGATTCCTTGAATGGCGTACGGCAGTGCGCCTCGACGTTCTCGCGTACGAAATTCTTGAAATGCTCTTCGGTCCAATCGCGGCGGGCGAAGCCGGTCAAACCGAAGCTTGGCGGCAACAGGCCACGGTTGGCCAGATCGTAGATTGCGGGAAGCAGTTTTTTACGGGACAAATCGCCAGTCACACCGAAAATCACGATGCTGCACGGACCGGCAATACGGGGAAGTCTCAGATCGCGCGGGTCGCGCAGTGGATTCGTCCACGCGCCGGCCGCGTTGGATGCGGTTGAAACGGTTTCACTCATGCCTTTCATACTAACGCGCGGACTCCACTCGCCGCCAAAGGGAATTCGAAAACGTCATGGCCCTTTTTTAGAGCATCCTACAAAACGGCATGGCGGTTCCCTCGTTTGGTGCCGCCACTACAATGCCTTCGCAAGCGAACGACGAGCCGGCTGCGGCTGGCGGAGGCAAAAACATGGTGCACAACAAGCAGGGCATAGACATGCTGCACGGGCGCATATGGACGAAGGTCCTGCGATTCGCGCTCCCCGTGGCGGCGACCGGCATTCTGGAACAACTCTTCAACGCATCCGGCATCATGATCGTCGGCAACTTCTCCCAATCCGACGGCACCGCCGCGGTCGCGGCCGTCGGCTCCAACGCGCCCGTCACCGGACTCATCCTCAACCTGTTCATCGGCATCGCTCTCGGCGCGAACGTCGTCATCGCCAACGCCATCGGACGAGGCAGCCGCGAAGCGGTGCGCAACGCCGTGCACACGTCCATCGTCACCGCCCTGATCGGCGGCGTGATCGTCGCCATCATCGGAGAATTGCTCGCCGGACCGCTTCTCGGCATGCTCAACGTGACCGCCGACGTGTTCCCCCTGGCGCTCGCATACCTGCGCATCTACCTCATCGGCATGCCCGTCATCCTGCTATACAATTTCGAAACAGCCATCTTCCGCAGCATCGGCGACACCCAGGCTCCGCTCGCCGTACTCGCCATTTCCGGCGTGCTCAACGTGACCATGGGACTGATTTTCGTCGTATTGTTCCATTGGGGTGTTTCGGGCGTCGCGACGGCCACAGTCATCGCGAACGTCGTCAGCTCCATGATTCTGCTGTATCGACTGGTTCATACTGACGCAGCCATCCATGTTGATTTGCGCGAGTTCGGCATCGACTGGTTCACCCTGCGTCAGATTCTGCGCATCGGACTGCCCGCCGGCGTGCAAAGCGCGGTGTTCGCCGTGGCCAACATCATCATCCAAGCCGCCATCAACAGTCTCGGCACCGTTGTCATGGCCGCCTCCAGCGCCGCGTTCAACATCGAAATCATCGCCTACTACGTGCTCAACTCGTTCAGCCAGGCCTGCGCCACCTTCACCGGGCAAAACTATGGAGCCAAACGGATCGGACGCTGCAAGCGCGTGCTTGGCATCTGCATTCTGGAGGATTTCATCGCCACCGCGGCCACCATCGCCGTCGTGCTGTTCTTCGGCCATAGTCTGCTGGCGTTGTTCGATGCGACACCGGAGGTCATTTCCGTCGGCTACACCAGACTCGTCATGGTGTTCTCCGCCTACACGTTCAGCATGCTGTACGAGGTCATGTCCGGATATCTGCGCGGCTTCGGCATCTCACTGGTGCCGGCGCTGCTCACCGTAATCGGCGTGGTCGGCGTGCGCATCACCTGGATCGCGTTCGTGTTCCCCGCGCATCGCACGTTCGAGGCCATCATGATCGTCTACCCGATCAGCCTCGCCGCAACCGCCGTACTCATCGGCATCGCTCTGCTTTGCTACCGTCCGTCCAAGCGATTCGCCGTTAAACCTTAAGCGTGTGCGGCTTGCCGCCGTTCATGAACGCGGCGATTCGCCGGGTCAGAGCGCGGGGAAGAACCCGTTCCGCGAGCGCGCCCGCCTTGGTGAGCGGACCATGGTAGGCGAGGGTTGAGCCGCGCATCATCCTGCGGTAGGCGTACGTGGCAAGCTGACGTGCGGTGGCCGGTTTGGTCATGGTGAAGAAATTGCGGCCACTCATATTCGCAGCCTTCTGAAAGCCGGTCGTGGTCGGACCGGGACATACGCAGGTCACCGTCACGCCCGTGCCGCGCAATTCGTGGGCCACGGCCTCGGATAGCGAGCGCACGAATGCCTTCGACGCGAAATACATCGCCATGTATGGGCCTGCCATCATCGAGGCGACGGACGAAATATTCAAAATCCTGCCATGCCCGTTGGCGCGCATGTCTCGGCCATACCGATACGTCAACTCAGCGAGCGCATGCATGTTGAGCTGCATCATCTCGTTTTGCCGGTTCCAGTCGGCGTCGAGAAAATCCGTCCAGTCAGCGAAGCCTGCGTTATTAACGAGATGGTCGACCGCAATACCTTGTGATGTGGTGAAATCATGGAGTTTCTTCGGTGCGTTGGCTTCGCTCAGATCTATGGCGAACGTCACCACATGCACGCCAAAACGCTGCTCGAGCTTGGTTTTTATCATGTCAAGCCGTTCCTGGCTGCGGGCGGTGATCACCAGGTCATGTCCGTCCGCTGCGAACAGCGCCGCCAGTTCGCGTCCGATGCCGCCGGACGCTCCCGTGATGAGTGCGTATCCCATGCCAACTCCTTCGTTTTGGTCCTATCTCGCCTATGAATGGCGGATTTGCGGGTCTGCCTGATGCTATCTCCACTATAGATGGCGGATGTTTTTCGACTTATACCCCCTGAGATAGCGTATGGGGGTAAAAAGCGCGGCTTTTCACTTTGCCGTCCGCCATCTATAAGCGAGATAACATGTGTCGAAAGACGAAATCCGCCATCCATAGGCGAGATAGGTGTTTTGTGGAGGGATGGAGGACAGTGGTGAAAACAAAGTCGCATTACGATTCGCCGCTTGGCGGCATCACGCTGATCACCGACGAAACGGCATTGCTCGGCCTGTGGTTCGATTGGCAGCCAGGCTATGCGGACGATGATTCCGCGGTTTTGGGTGATTCGCCGACGATTGGCGCCGCGAAACGATGGCTGGACGAATACTTTGCAGGTTGCATACCTCGGATCGAAGTGCCGTTGCGGCTGGAAGGCACGCCGTTCCGCAAGGAAGCATGGGCATTGCTGCGGAAAGTGCCATACGGCGAAACGGTTTCATACGGCGGACTCGCACGTCGATTGGAGTTGAAACGTGCGGACGGGCGTAGGGTATCCGCACGCGCCATCGGGGGAGCGGTGCACCGCAATCCGATCGCGCTTATCGTGCCCTGCCATCGGGTCGTCGGCGCTGACGGTAGTCTCACCGGTTATGCGGGAGGCATTGAAACCAAAATCCGTCTGCTCCAACTCGAAGGCGTGCTGAAGCAGACGGAACGGACGGATGTGGATTGCGAATCTATAGACCGGATTTGGCGATCCACCCGCTGACGGCTTCGGCGGCTTTACTTGCGTTGTTCTGTGCGTCGGTCCCCATGACCGCAAGCCCCGGCTTCACCGTCGCCTTGGTGATTGCGGTGATACGTTCCGGAGTCCGTCCAAGCCCGCTGCCGCCGTGCGTGCAGAACGGATAAATGGTTTTGCCGGACCAGTCGCGGCTTTCCAGAAAAGCGTACACGGGCATCGGCATATCGCCGCACCAAATCGGATAGCCAAGGAACACGGTATCGGACGAATCGAGCGCATCGACATCGCCGCTGAGCGTGAACAGCGGACGCGCGTTGACACGCTGCTCCTCCTGCACCATTTCTGAGGTCGCGGCGTACCGTTCCGGATAAGGCTCGGTACGTGCGATTTCAATCATCGGCGAATCGGTCCGCCGGGCCACCTCTTGGGCAAGCTTCGCGGTATTGCCGACCGTCACCTCGCCCACTTCGTAGTTTTCGCCGGCGCGGGAGAAAAACACCACCACCATGTTGCGTCCTTTCATGGTCCTTGAAGAGGCCGTTGCCGCATCCGTCATGCGTCAGTCCAAGGGTTTATCAGTCCATCTTTGGAAACGATTGTGCTCGATACGCGAGCAGACCGTCGATGAACCGTGCAAGACCCTCGATCATGCGTGCACGCGGACAGGCCACGTTGATACGCACGAAATCATGACCGTTGCCACCATATTCGGAACCCGCGGAGAACATCACCTTATGCTCGCGTTTGAGATAATCGCACAACGCATCCGTGTCATGCGTGATGGCCGAACAGTCGACCCACAACAGGTAGGTGGCATGTCCTTCGACCATGATGATGCGCCGGTCGGCCGGCACCGAAGCGTTGTATTTGTCGAACATCGCACGCGCGGTCGCCTTGTTGCCGGCCAGATAAGCGCGCAGTTCGTTCAGCCACGGTTCGCCCTCGTTGAACGCGGCCAGGGTGGCGTCCATGGCGAAGGCGTTCGGCTCCGCCACCTCATCGGTGTTCAAAGCTCGCCACACCTTATGACGCAGCACCGGATTCGGAATCATCACGGCCGCGGAATTCAGTCCTGCGATGTTGAACGTTTTGGTCGGAGCCATGCAGGTCACCGAATTCATCGCGCAATGCTCGCCCACCGAGGCGAACGGCACGTAATCGAAACCCGGATCGGTCAGATCGCAGTGGATCTCATCGCTGACCACCGTCACATGATGCTTCCAGCACAGTTCGCCGATACGTTCCAAAGTCTCACAATCCCAAATACGGTCGATCGGATTATGCGGGTTGCACAGAATCATCAGCGTGGTCTGCGGGTCGGCGAGTTTCGTTTCGAAATCAGCCCAATCGATCTCGTAATGTCCTTCGCCGTCATAGGCGAGCGGCGATTCAAGCACACGGCAGCCATTGTTGAGAATCGAATTGAAGAAGATGTTGTAGACCGGCGTCATGATCACGACGTTCTCGTTCGGCGTGGTGAGTTTCCTGACCATGCTGGAGATCGCCGGCACCACACCGGTGCAGAACACCAGCGAGTCCGGGTCGATGGCAAGCCCATGACGGCGTCCCCACCAATCCACGTACGCCTGATTCCATTCTGGCGGCACGATCGAATAGCCGAAAACGCCATGCTCGACGCGCCGACGCAACGCCTCGCGGATTACGGGCGCGGTCTGGAAATCCATATCCGCCACCCACATGGGCAGCGCGTCGCCAGCCTCCTCCCATTTGAGCGAGTACGTGCCGGAACGGTCGATCGGAGTATCGAAATCGTAAGTCATACCGCCAATCCTACCTACTGTTATGCGGCGTCGGCTGTCACGATCGTCGTGGCCGTCGGATCGATTTTCGCCGGATCGAGCGTCAGCTCGTTGATATGGTCGGCGCGAATCGTGCCGGACGAAGGATTGAACACGCTGTCGATCGTGCCGCGCACGTCGGCATCGACGGAGGAATATTCGAACGCGAGCGTCGTATTGACGAGCCGGCAGTCACGCAACACCAGATGGTCCACGTAGCACAGGCCCTGCAGGCTTTCGATCGTGCAATGCTCGAACGTCACGTTACGCGAGTTCCACGCCAGATACTCGCCGGAAATGAACGAATCGCGCACCGTCACGTTCTCGCAGTTCCAGAAACAATCCTTCGAAATCAGACGGGAATTGGAAATCTCCACGTTCCTTGCGCCATCGAACGGATAATTGCCCACCAAACGTAGGTTGTCGGCTTTCACATCCGCGCAATTCATCGCCAGATAGTCGCCATGCGCGCTCACATTGTCCAACGTCACGCCGGAACAGGCCCACAACGTCTCCTCGGCGTTGACGAAATCCACGTTGCGTAACGTCACGTCATGGCAGCGGCGGAAATTCTTCGGCGCCTCGATCGTTGAATCCTCCACCGTGATATGGTCCGTGTACCATACGCCCGCACGTGCCATCTCAAACCACGTGCAGTCCTTCGCATCGATATCCGAGCAATACCACAGCGGATACTTCCATTTGAACGAGCTCGACCTCAGTTCGATGTCATGGGCATGCTTCAACGGCGATTCGCCATCGTCGAAAATCGTATCGACGTACCGGCGGTCATGCGCGAAGAACTCCGCGCGCTCGCCGGTGAGGAACGCCTGGCGGGTTTCGGACATGTCCTGCTCCGCAGCGGATGTAAATGTATCTGGAGTGTTATTCACCGTATGCTCCTTCATGCTCTGTTGGAAGAGAATAGGAACTTCAAGTACTTGAAGTCAAACAGGGAGCCACGTTCGTCTGGAACGAACACGGCTCCCTGCGGAAAATCGGGAAATGCGCGCCGAAACAGGCAGAGGAATCAGCCGATCAGCGCTGCCGGATACTTCGCCACGGCGGCGTCGATCTGCTCATCGGTGGACGTGGCGACGCCTTGGATGAGGAACGGCTTCAGATATGTGGCATGCGTATGACGGAACGTGGTCTCGAACGGGGAAAGCAGCTCCTCCATGGTGCGCACATGGCTGCCTTCACGCGTGTAGGAGTCCGCCGGAGAGCCGGTGGACACGGCCAACATGAACTCCTTGCCTTCGAGCGCCCGCCCGCCGCCGTAGGCCCAGCCGGCCTTGATCACGTCATCCTCCCACTGCTTGAGCAGCGCGGGGGAGCTGTACCAGTAGAACGGGAACTGCAGCACGATGCGGTCATGCGTTTCGATGAGCTCCTGCTCATGTTCGACGTTGATTTTGAAGTCGGGATATGCGGCGTACTCGTCCACCACGGTCACGTCGCCGGTCTCGTTGGCCGCGTCCATGAGCTTGCGGTTGACCTGCGATTTTTCCAGATGCGGGTGGAACACCAGTACCAGTGTCTTCATTCATGCTCCTTGTCCAAAGGTTTTTCGTTACGTTCCAGTATGCAGCATGATAATCTCGTCGCGCATGCTTTGTACGTAATCCGTCGATGTCCACGCGCCGATACGGTTGCGCATGGTTTGTCGGGGTCGGCGATAGTATGTTGGCCGTCGTTGTGGCGCGTCGGGGTATATCAGGGCGCGGCAAGAGAAGGCATGAGAAGAGAAGCATGGGAACGGACGGAAGAAGGGCTGATATTTAATGGTGCGGACGCAGAACAGGAACGCCGTCATGGGCAAGGCGTTCAGAACGGCATTGCCGCGGACGTCGCCGGTCTGCATCAGCTTTTTCCTTCTGGCGTTGTCGTACGGCGTGCTGATGGGCACGCGCGGCTTTTCGTTCCTGTGGCCCATGTGCATGAGCGCGTTCATCTTCACCGGTTCCATGGAATTCGTCACCGTGAATCTGCTGGTGTCCGCGTTCAACCCGTTCGTCACGTTCATGCTGGCCGTCATGCTCGGTACCCGTCATCTGTTCTACGGCATCTCCATGCTCGGCCGGTTCAAGAACATGGGCGCCAAGAAGCCGTATCTCATTTTCTCGTTGTGCGACGAGACCTTCGCCATCGACAACGGCACCATCATTGCGGCCGACGTCGATCGCGGATGGTTCTACTTCTTCGTCTGCCTGCTCAACCAGTCATCATGGGTGGCAGGCGCCACGCTTGGCGGCCTTCTCGGAGAACGCATCACCTTCAACACCTCCGGTCTCGACTTCATCATGACCGCCATGTTCGCCGTCATTTTCGTGGATCAATGGCTGACCACGAAACGCAAAAGCCACATGGCCGCGCTTACCGGCATAGCGGTGCCCGCGATCTGTCTGGGGGTGTTCGGCGCCGACAATTTCATGATCCCATCCCTGGTCGCCATGCTCGTCATGTTCATTCTGCTGCGGCCATACCTGGACGACCTGAAGATCGACAAGACGGACGGGGAGAACGAAACGAACAACGCGGACAAGGAGACGAACGCATGATGATCATGACCACGTGGCAAGGCGTCATCACCATCATCATGGCGATGCTCGGCACCATGCTGACACGTTTCCTGCCGTTCCTGCTGTTCCCCGAATCGAAGGAACCGCCGCGTTTCATCACCTACCTGGGCACCGTCCTGCCGTATGCCATGACAGGCCTGCTTGTCGTGTACTCGCTCAAAGGAGTGCGCCTGACGTCAGGCAGCCACGGCATTCCCGAATTGTTGGCGATTATCGCAATCGCCCTGCTGCACATATGGAAAAGGAACATGCTGCTGTCGATCGCCGGCGGCACCGCCGTCTATATGCTGCTGGTACAGCTGGTTTTCTCGTAAGACGGCTTCCGCCTGTGCTTGGCATTGCGATTACCTGGCGAGCCCCATCTCGTATTTGAGCGTCATCACACGAATGGCGGATTGCTGCACCTTCCGCGCGAACGTCGCATCGCCGGCCGCTTTGGCGTTCAATCCGTCCAACACCGGCTGCACGTAGGAAGAGGCGCCGATACATGCCAAATCGCCGCCGGCTTCGACCAGCCGCACACCCAAATCACTCGGCTGCACGCCACTCAAAGCCGTTGCGGACAGGGAATCGGAAGTGACGACGCCTTGGAAGCCGATTTTCCCGCGCAGATAGCCGGTGACCAGCGTTGATGAGAACACGGCCGGATTATTCGGATCGATCGCCTGATATGTGGCCAAAGACATCATCACCATCGAAGGGCTTGCCTCCAACGTGCTGTTGAACGCGCTGATTTCCGGACCATCCAACGTGGTGGTGGTGTCGAGGATGCCGTTCGCGGTGAAATCGGTATTGCCGGTCACCGATCCCAAACCCGGATAATGTTTGATGGCGCTGCCTACCCCCGAATCGGACATGCCCTGTATGAACGCCTTCGCATGGTCCGCATTGCCGGCCGGATCAAGACCGAAATCACGGTACAGCGCGCCAATCGGGGCGTTCGACGAACGGTCCACGGTCACCGTGCCGACGACGGGTGCCAGATCGACATTGATGCCGGCAGCCTTGAGCTGCGTGCCCCATGCGGATGCCGATTGCCTCAACTGGCTGACATCCATTGCGCCCTGCTGGGTGGCCGAAGGCATGGTATCGAACCCGGCCCCCTTGAGATGCTGGACCAGACCACCCTCCTGATCGGTGGACATCAACAGCTGGTTGTCGCCCGGAGCATACGATTGCAGCGTGGATGTGGCGGCCGCGACCCCGGCGATCCCCGAAGTCCAGTTGCCGATGATCAAAACCGAACCAACATGCCTGTTCGCAATGAGGTCATACAACGATGACGGATCGGAACCAGCGAACAATGGCGCCATAACCAGCTGCCCGACCCGTTCCTCGACACTCATGGACTCCACGGCCCGCACCGCCTTGGCATGCGGCGAATCGTCGCGGACGGACGGCACTTGCGCCTTGTCGAGGGAATCATGCGTGACCGTCGGCCGGCGAGTGGAAAAAGCTGCGGTGGCGGCGTCCGATGGGGAAGCGTCGCCGGAACATGCGGCCAACGTGACCGGCAGCATCGCCACGCAGCAGGCAGCCACCAATCGTGTGAAAAACCCATGAGCCTTCTTCATACCGCCATTATGGCATGCCGGCATTCCCCATATGTTCTCTTCATACGGACATGCCACGGAACAGCCGATTCAGCCCACGGCCAGATCCGTTCGGCTGGCGGCTTAACGGCGTTCCTCGCCTGTCGCTAGGCTATTAGCATGTCTTTCTTTGATATGTTTGGTCCCATGTTCGATCCCGAAGGCGGCTCGAACCGTGCCGGCAGGCAGAATCCGCGCAAACCCAGCAACGACGATCCGATCATCCTCAACGTCGAAACCGACGGAGGGGACGGTCCGCAACCATCGTCGAACGTTCCCCCGAAACGACCTTCGGGCCCCCGCATCACCAGCAAGCCGAACCGTCCGCGCAAACCGTCGAACGGCAGCAAGATCTTCATCGGCGTGGTGCTGGCGCTCGCCATCGTCATCGGACTGTTCTTCGCGCTCGCGCAGTTCGTCACCGATGTCATGTGGTACAGCCAGCTCGGCTTCCAAAGCGTGATTTGGACGCAGCTGGGCACCAGGGTCGGCCTCTGGCTGGCGTACGCGGTGCTCATCGCCGCAGTCGGCTTCATCTCCGCCACGCTGGCGATATGGGCGCGTCCCGACGCTGCGGATGGCTCCACCATCCGCGTGAACGGCGACACCATCGAAATCGGCAAGAGCGTGAGCTCCAAGAGCGCTCGACGCATCGCCGTGGTCATCTCCCTGATTGTCGGACTGGTGTTCGGCTCCCAGTTCAACGCGAACTGGTCCGAAATCCTGCTCATGTTCAACTCGCAAAGCTTCGGCACCAAGGATCCGCAGTTCGGCATCGACAACGGCTTCTACGTGTTCGTGCTGCCCGGACTGAAACTCATCATGTCCGCTGTCTCGCTGTTGCTGCTCGCTGGCATCATCTTCTCCATCGTCACCCACGTGCTTATGGGCGGCATCCGCATCACCATGCCGGTGAACGGCCATGGCCTGTTCCGCATCACCAAACGCGCCCGCCGCCAGATCGGCATCTGGCTGATGCTCAACATGTTCGCCTGGGCCGCCAATCAGGTTCTGGGAGTGTTCTCGCACCTGACCGAGGAAGGCAGCAGAATCACCGGTGCCACCTACACCACGGTGAACGCCACCATCCCCGTCACGTTCATCATGGCCGCCATCACCGCCATCCTTGGCGTGATACTGGGCCTGTGGATTATGAAATCCCATACGTTGGAAGGTTCCGCACCCATCGCGGCACGTGCTTCCGAAGCGCTCAAGGCGTGGAAGGTGCCGACCGTGGCCATCGCCTCCGCCATCGTGGTGAGCCTGGTGCTTACCGTGGCCTGGCCGGTGCTGCTGCAGCGCTTCCGCGTCAATCCGAACGCGCAGGAAATGGAATCCACCTATATCCAGCGCAACATCGACGCCACCCGCGCCGCGTACGGCTTGGACAAGGTGAAGGCCGAACAGTACAAGGCCACCACCGAAGGCGAGGAAGGCGCATTGGCTGATTCCGCGGAATCCACCGCTCAGATCCGCCTGCTCGACCCGCAGATCATCTCCCCGACGTTCAAACAGCTGCAGCAGTCCAAGCAGTACTACACGTTCGCCGACACCGTCGCGGTCGACAAATACGACGTCGACGGCGTCAGCCAGGACACGGTGATCGCCGCGCGCGAACTCGATCTGGACGGTCTCGACAACCGCAACTGGGTCAACGACCACACCGTGTACACGCACGGCTATGGCGTTGTGGCCGCCTACGGCAACAAGGTGACCGCCGACGGCCAGCCGAAGTTCTTCGAAGCGGGCATCCCCACCCAAGGCAAGCTCACCGATTCCGAAAAGTACGAGCCGCGCATCTACTTCTCTCCGAACGCCACCGAATATTCGATCGTAGGCGCTCCGGAAGGCACCAAATCCTGGGAATTCGACTATCCGACCGGTTCGGAAGGCGCCACCAACACCTTCAAGGGCGATGGCGGTCCGAAGATCGGCAACATCTTCTCCAGACTGCTGTACGCCATCCGCTTCGGCTCCGACCAGATCCTGTTCTCCAACCGTGTGAACTCCAATTCGCAGATTCTCTACGACCGTTCCCCGAAGGAACGTGTGGCCAAAGTCGCGCCGTATCTGACGCTTGACGGCCGCGTATACCCGGCCGTGGTGGACGGACGGGTCAAGTGGATCGTGGACGGCTACACCACTTCGGACGCCTACCCATACTCTCAGATGACCGACTTGGGCGAGGCCACCAAGGACTCCACCACGGAATCCTCCGACACGGTAAGCAGCCTGAACTCGAAGAACGCCAACTACATCCGCAATTCCGTGAAAGCCACCGTGGACGCATACGACGGTTCTGTGGACCTGTATGTATGGGACCAGTCCGACCCGGTCATCAAAGCCTGGGAGAAGATCTTCCCCGGCCAGTACCACCAGCTGTCGGAAATCTCCGGCGACCTGATGAGCCACATGCGTTATCCGGAAAGCCTGTTCAAGGTGCAGCGCGAACTGCTGGCCAAATACCACGTGTCCAGCGCCAACCAGTTCTTCTCCGGAGAGGATTTCTGGCAGACCCCCGTCGACCCGACCGAATCGCAGCAGGCGCAACAGCGAGACATCCTGCAGCCGCCGTACTATCTGACGCTGCAGACCGGCGGCTCCAGCGAACCGGTGTTCTCGCTGACCTCGTCGTACATTCCCGCAGGCTCGTCCACCAGGGAAATCCTGACCGGCTTCCTGTCGGTCGATTCCGACGCGGGCCACGAGAAAGGCAAAATCGGCTCGAGCTACGGCACCATACGATTGCAGGAACTGCCGAAGGATTCCAACGTGCCGGGCCCCGGCCAGGCGCAGAACAACTTCAACGCGTCCGCCGACGTGTCGAAGGAACTCAACCTGCTCGAATCCGGCTCGACCAATGTGCAGCGCGGCAACCTGCTCACCCTGCCTCTCGGCGGAGGCCTGGTCTACGTGCAGCCGGTGTACGTCAAATCGTCCGGCTCCACCAGCTTCCCGCTGCTGAAGAAGGTGCTCGTCGCATTCGGCGACCAGGTCGGCTTCGCCGACACGCTGGACGAGGCTCTCGACCAGGTGTTCGGCGGCGATTCCGGCGCGTCCGCAGGCGACGCCGAAAACGTGGGCGACACCACCGATGACAAGCAGGATGCTAAGAACGACGATTCCGCCGATGGCAAGACCAACACTGACGGCAAGCAGGACACGCCATCCGATACCGACGGTAAGACCGGCGGCAATAATGGCGATTCGTCCGGCACGATGAGCGCCGACCTGAAGAAGGCACTCGCCGATGCCGCACAGGCCATGAAGGATTCCGATGCCGCCATGAAGAAGGGCGATTGGTCCGCCTACGGCGACGCTCAGAAGCAGCTTCAGGAAGCACTGAACAAGGCCATCGAACTCGAACAGTGATTCCCGTCCGATTCCCTTCATGAAATACGCAGGGGCCGGCTCCTTCCAAAGGAACCGGCCCCTGTTGTCGTTCGCCGCCGGGTATGCTGGGCGCATGGCCGACTATTCTTTCCGCATCGCGACGCAAGACGATATCCAAGCGATCACCGACATCTACAACGCGGCAGTCATCCGCGGCGGCTCGTCCGCCGACACCACGCCACGTACCTACGCGCAACGCAAGGCATGGGTGGAATCGCACCACGATCCATATGCGGTGTTCGTCACCACCGTGCCTGCCACGGATGCAGCCACGGAAGGCGGCGAACGGATCATCGGCTTCTCCGCGCTGTCCGTGTTCTACGACCGCGCCGGCTACGACGGCGTCACCGACCTCGCCTACTACATCGCCCCCGAATGGCAGGGCAGGGGAGCGGGCACCTTCACACTGGCCAAACTGCTTGACGAATGCCGAAACCGCCACATGCGCAAAGCCTGCGGCATCATCTTCGCCGACAACCGCGGATCCATCGCGCTGATGAAACATTTCGGATTCACCCAATTCGGACTCATGCCCCAAGCCGCCACCGACTCCACCGGAACCATGCGCGACATGAGTTACTGGCATCTCGACCTGTAAGCACCTGACAGTAGAATCTGTGCGGTTAAACAAGACGAGAGCACGCAAGAACACAGAGGAATGGACGATTATTATGGCATCTGATTTCTGGCTGATCGCAGGACTGGGCAACCCCGGCTCCAAATATGAGGGCACCCGCCACAACATGGGCTTCATGACCGCCGACGTGCTGGCCGAACGCTGGTCCGTCAACTTCTCCGACCACAAGGGACTCGCCATGCTCGGCAAAGGCGTGATGAACCTATCCGGCCGCAACGTCAAATTCTTCCTCGCCAAGCCACTCACCTACATGAACGAATCCGGCAACGCGGTCGCCTCCATCAGCGCCTACTACCAGATCGAACCGGACCATATCGTGGTTATCCACGACGACATGGACCTCGACTTCGGCAGAATCAAAGTCAAAGCCGGCGGCTCCGCAGGCGGGCACAACGGCATCAAATCCATCGACCGTTCGCTCGGCACCCCGAAATACGCGCGCGTGCGCATGGGCGTCGGCCACGCCCAACGCGGAGCCCACGCGCACGACAACACCGTGAACTGGGTGCTGGGCGGCTTCGGACCGGACCAACGCAAGCAGCTCCCCGAATTCCTCGCCGACGGTGCCGACGCGGCCGAAACCATCATCTTCGACGGTCTCGCCAAAGCCCAGGAGCGATTCAATGGCCGCTGAACCGACGTCTCCGGCGCAACCACCGCAACTGCCGACCGCAGGCTCGCTTGCCGGCATCCTCGACGTGCTGGAAACCGATGACGATTTCCGCGCGCTCATCGCCGGGGAAATCGAAGAACCGGAATCAGACATCGACCCCAGCATCACCGTCGGTGTGCCGGACGGCCTACGCCCGGCGCTCGCAGCCGGCGCTGCGGGCAAACAGCCGGTCGTGCTCGTCGTCGCCTCCAGCCGCGAAGCGGAGGAAGCCGTGGAGTCCATCCGTTCCTGGTATGACGGAGACCCAAACGATGTGGCGCAGCTTGAAGCATGGGAGACCCTTCCCCATGAACGGCTTTCACCACGCGCGGACACTGTGGCAAGCCGCATGGCGGTGTTCCGCAGGCTGAAGCATCCCGAAGAGGGCAGCACGCTGTTCGGCCCCATCCGCATTCTGGTCATGCCGGTGCGCTCCCTCATCCAACCGGTGGTCGCAGGCTTGGGGGACGTCGAACCACTCGTGTTCTCCCAAGGCGAGGAACTGCCTCTTGACGAAGCATCCCGCAAACTGGTGGAAAACGCGTACACGCGCGTCGACTTGGTGATGGACCGTGGCGAATTCGCCGTCCGCGGTGGCATCATCGACGTTTTTCCGCCCACTCTGCCGCATCCGGTGCGTATCGAATTCTTCGGCGACGAGATCGACACCATACGTGAATTCCACGCATCCGACCAGCGCACCTACGGTAAGGATATTTCCACCGTATGGGCCACGCCATGCCGTGAGCTGCAGTTGACCGACCAGATTCGCCAACGTGCGAAATCGCTGATCGGCTCCATTCCCAACGCCGAGGACATGCTCGAATCCATCGCCAACGCCATTCCTGTGGAAGGCATGGAATCGCTGCTGCCCGCGCTGGTCGACGATATGGAACCGGTGCAGGGCATGCTGCCCAAGCATGCGCTGGTCATGCTGTCCGACCCGGAAAAACTTCGTCGCGCCGCCGACGATCTGGCGAAAACCGCCAACGAATTCCTTGCCGCAAGCTGGCATGTCGCCGCATCCGGACATGGCGCCGGAGCGCCGATCACCTTCGACCAGGCGAATTTCTACGATTTCGAGGAAACCATCTCCGCACTCGTCTTCTCCAAACATGACGTGTGGAAACTCACCAGCTTCGGCGTCGACGCCACCCGGGAAGGCCACATCCAACTTGATGCCACCAAACCCGGTGAATACCGCGGTGACGAAAACAAAGCGGCCTCCGGCATCGAAGGACTGCTCGACGCCGGCTATGCGGTGACGATCACGGCCGCGGCCCAAGGCACACTCACCCGACTGAAGCGTGCGATCAACGAAACCGGCATCGCGAATTTCGATTGCGTCCGATCGCGCGCCATCGACGGTTTCGTGGACGACGCCGCGAAAATCGCCCTGCTCACCGAACGCGACCTGACCGGCCGCACATCCGCCGCAGGACAGGCGAAAACGCCGAAACGCCGCCGCAAGGCCATCGACCTGATGGAACTCAAAACGGGCGATTACGTCGTGCACGAACAGCATGGCATCGGCCGGTTCGTCGAGATGCGCCAACGTACCATCGGCAAAGGCGAGAACCAGACCACCCGCGAATACCTGGTCATCGAATACGCTCCCAGCAAACGAGGCGCGCCGGCGGACAAACTGTTCATCCCCACCGACCAGCTCGACCAGGTCAGCAAATACATCGGCGCCGAAACGCCGAAACTCAACAAGCTGGGCGGTTCCGACTGGGCCGCCACCAAAGCCAAGGCGCGCAAGCATGTGCATGAGATCGCCGAGGATCTGGTCAAGCTCTACTCGGCACGCCAGCGTACGAAAGGCTATGCCTTCAGCAAGGACACGCCGTGGCAGAAGGAGCTGGAGGACGCTTTCCCCTATCAGGAGACGGCCGACCAGCTCACCACCATCGACGAGGTCAAGTCGGATATGGAGAAACCCATTCCGATGGACCGTCTGATCTGCGGCGATGTGGGCTTCGGCAAAACCGAAATCGCGGTGCGCGCCGCGTTCAAGGCGGTGCAGGATTCCAAGCAGGTGGCCGTGCTCGTGCCGACCACACTGCTCGTGCAACAGCATTTCGAGACTTTCACCGAACGTTTCGAAGGCTTCCCCGTGAACGTGGCTGCCATGAGCCGATTCCAGACCACCAAGGAGATTAACGAGACCATCAAGGGGCTTGAAGACGGTTCCGTGGATGTGGTCATCGGCACGCACAAGCTGCTCAATCCGAAGATCAAGTTCAAGGATCTGGGACTCGTCATCATCGACGAGGAACAGCGTTTCGGCGTCGAGCACAAGGAGACGCTCAAGGCGTTGCGCACCAATGTGGACGTGCTGAGCCTGTCGGCAACGCCTATCCCGCGCACGTTGGAAATGGCTGTCACCGGTATCCGCGAAATGTCCACGCTGGCCACGCCGCCGGAGGATCGCCTGCCGGTGCTCACCTACGTCGGCGCTTACGAGGACGCGCAGGTCACCGCCGCCATCCGGCGCGAGCTGTTGCGTGGTGGGCAGGTGTTCTACGTGCACAATCGTGTGCAGGACATCTCCTCCGTCGCGGCGAAAATCCACGAGCTCGTGCCCGAATCGCATGTCGGCATAGCCCACGGCAAGATGGGGGAGAAACAGCTTGACGGTGTGATCCGCGACTTCTGGCATCGCGACATCGACGTGCTGGTATGCACCACCATCATCGAAACCGGCCTTGATATCTCCAACGCCAACACGCTGATCGTCGACCATGCCGACCGCTTCGGCTTGAGCCAATTGCATCAGCTGCGTGGCCGCGTCGGTCGTGGACGTGAGCGCGCGTATGCGTACTTCCTGTACGATCCGACCAAGCCGATGACCCAGCAATCGCATGACAGGCTCGCCACCATCGCGCAGAACACCGCGCTCGGCTCTGGCTTCGACGTAGCCATGAAGGATCTCGAATTGCGCGGCACCGGCAATTTGCTGGGCGATGAGCAGAGCGGCCATATCGAAGGCGTCGGCTTCGACCTGTACGTGCGTAGGGTGTCCGAAGCGGTCGAACAGTACAAGGAGCCGGAACGCAAGGAATCGGTTGCCGTCACCATCGACCTGCCGATCGAGGCGTCCATTCCCGTCGACTACATCGATTCGGACAAACTGCGATTGGAAGCGTACCAGAAACTCGCCTCCGCACGCACCGAAGACGATCTCGACGAGCTGCGCGACGAACTCACCGACCGTTACGGCAAGCCGCCCGTCGATTTCGAGGCGCTGTTCGACGTGGCGCGGTTGCGGTTCAAGGCGCGTAAGCTCGGCATTTCCGAGATCATCGCGCAAGGACGCAACGTGCGCGTGTCGAAGTTCGAGCCGCGTGAATCCGTGCAGATGCGCATGGCCAGAATCTACAAAGGCATCCAGTACCGGCCGTTGACCAAGACGTATCTGGTACCGGCTCCATTCGCAGGCTCGCTTGGTTCCAAGCCGATGAGCTCGGACGAAGTGGTCGGATGGACCAGTCAATTGCTTGACGATCTGGACTGGAAACCGACACCGCGTCAATGACAATGGGATGCAAAAAAGAGTGTGAGCGTTCACATGGAACATGCGGGCAAAGTTTGGCATACGTCCATAAATCGCACTATTCTTGGCATTGTCATCACAACCTAACGTTTATAAGGAGTAGTTGTGGCAGTAATTGAAAGCGTTTACGCGCGTCAGATTCTCGATTCCCGCGGCAACCCGACCGTCGAGGTCGTTCTTGACACCGATGACGGTGCTCAGGGCCTGGGCCTCGTTCCGTCCGGTGCTTCCACCGGTGAAGCCGAGGCTTGGGAGCGTCGCGATGGCGACAAGTCCGTTTACCAGGGCAAGGGTGTGCTCAACGCCGTCAAGGCCGTGAACGAGGAGATCGCTCCGAAGGTCATCGGCATGGACGCTTCCGATCAGCGCGCTCTCGATGAGACCATGATCGAGCTCGACGGCACCCCGAACAAGGGCCGTCTGGGCGCCAACGCCATCCTCGGCGTGTCCCTGGCCGCTCTGTACGCTTCCGCCGAGTCCGCGGATCAGCCGCTGTACCGCTACATCGGCGGCACCAACGGCCACATCCTGCCGGTCCCGAACATGAACATCATGAACGGTGGCGCCCACGCTGACTTCGCCACCGACATCCAGGAGTACATGATCTCCCCGTACGGCTTCAACACCTACAGCGAGGCTCTGCAGGCTGGCGTCGAGGTCTACCACACCCTGAAGAACGTCCTGAAGAAGCAGGGCCTGAACACCGGCCTCGGCGACGAGGGCGGCTTCGCTCCGAAGATGAAGTCCAACAAGGACTCCCTGAACTACATCATGGACGCCATCTCCGCCGCCGGCTACGAGCCGGGCAAGCAGATTGGCATCTCCCTCGACGTGGCTTCCTCCGAGTTCTACAACAAGGAGACCGGCAAGTACCACTTCGAAGGCGACGACCGTGAGGCCGGCTACATGCTCGACTTCTACGAGAACCTCATCAACGAGTACCCGATCGTCTCCATCGAGGATCCGTTCCAGGAAGAAGGCTGGGACGACTGGGCGGCCATCACCGCCAAGCTCGGCGATCGCCTGCAGTTCGTCGGCGACGACCTGCTGGTCACCAACCCGGCACGTCTGGCCAAGGGCATCAAGCTCGGCGCCGCCAACTCCCTGCTGGTCAAGCTCAACCAGATCGGCACCGTCACCGAGACCCTCGACGCCATCGAGCTGGCCACCAAGAACGGCTTCACCTCCATGGTTTCCCACCGTTCCGGCGAGACCCCGGACACCACCATCTCCGACCTGGCTGTGGCAAAGAACACCGGCCAGATCAAGACCGGTGCCCCGGCTCGTGGCGAGCGTATCGCCAAGTACAACCGCCTGCTCGAGATTGAGGAGGAGCTCGGCTCCACCGCTCAGTACGCCGGCTACAGCGCTTTCAAGGCCTGCAAGAAGTACATCGCTGAGTGAGCGTAGCCAGCGCATCATGAATGCGTTGACATAGAAATACCCGTCGTGTTCCAAGTCGAACGCGACGGGTATTTTCGTTGCTATGAGTTCGAAGGCACGAAAAAAACCATCACAACGCGGCGGCGCCGGCCCGGTCGCGTTCTTCGTGGCATTGTTCATCGTGGCTTTGGGAACCATCCAGTTGGCATCGACATTCCATACCTATGCGTTGAATCTGGCAGAGCTTAACGGACTGAAAAAACAGGAAGCGGCGTTGGTCGCGCAGAAACGCGAGCTGGAGAACGATATCGCAAGATGGGATGACAAGGCGTATGTCACCGCCCAGGCCAGGGATCGTTTGGGATTCGTCTTCCCCGGCGAACAGGCGATTCGTGTCGAGCATCCCGAAGCGGTGACCGGCAAGAGCGAGCCGAAAAAAGGGACGACATACGACGAATCACCGAAAACCGCCCTGCCGTGGTATAAGGAACTTGCATATTCCTTCAAGCAGGCGGATCGGTCGGATCCCGTGAAGGCCGACTCGACGAAACAGTCGCAGCATGCCGGCGAAGAAGACAAACAGGACAGTCAACAACAGACTGGCCAATCGCAACAGGACGGTCAGCAGCCGTCGGAAGACGGACAGGAGTGACATGGACATGACGATTATCGAACAGGCCAAGGGTTTGGCGGACAAAGTGCTTGCCCAACCCGCCACCGAACATGATATCGCCGTGGTGGAGCGTCAGCTTGGACGTTACCCGCGCGGCATGGTCGCCGTCGGAGCCCGTTGCGTATGCGGCCGGCCTTTGGCTGTGGTCACCCGGCCGTTGCTTCCAGGCGGTGTCCCGTTCCCGACGACCTGCTATCTGACCGGGCCCGAAGCGGTGAAGGCCATCTCCCACATCGAAGCCGAAGGCAAGATGAAGGAATACAACGATATGCTGGCCGAAAACGAGGATCTGCGTGCCGGATACGAACGTGCCCACGAACTGTACCTCGCGTTCCGCCATGAAATCGCTTTGGCCTTGGAAGACAGCGAGGAACACATCGAAGGCACCAGTGCCGGCGGCATGCCGGTGCGTGTCAAATGCCTGCACGCGTTGTTGGCCCAGACGCTGGTGATGGGTGAGGGCGCCAACCCCATCGGTGATATGGCCCTGTCCGCCATCAAACATGAGTTCGATCCGGCCGTATGCCGTTGCGCAGTGGAAAACGAAGAGTAGAAGGTGGGAGTAATGAAGTCGGTAACCGTTGCCGGTATTGATTGCGGCACGAATTCGATTCGTCTGAAAGTCTCGCGTGTGAGCGAGGACGGTGTGGAAGACATCGTTCCGCGCATCCTGCGGGTGATTCGTCTCGGTCAGGACGTGGACAAAACCCATCGCTTCGCCGACGAGGCGTTGGCGCGCGCCTATGAGGCCGCCCGAGAATTCGCCGGCGTGCTTGCCGAACATCCCGTGGACGGCATCCGCTTCGTGGCCACATCGGCCACCCGTGATGCCGAGAACCGTGAGGAATTCGAAGACAACATCGAGAAGATCTTGGGCGTGCGTCCCGAAGTCATTCCAGGCACGGAGGAAGCGGATTTAAGCTTCCTTGGTGCCACCAGCATCGTCCATCGCGAGGTCGAGGCCCCCTATCTGGTGGTCGATTTGGGCGGAGGTTCCACCGAACTGGTGCTGGGAGGCGACGGCGTCACCCATCCGAGCACGCAGGTGCAGGCCGCGTTCTCCATGAATATCGGGTCTGTCCGTATGACGGAGCGTCATCTGAAAAACGACCCGCCGACCGAGGGGCAGATCGCCGAGGCGGTCGCGGATATCGACGCGCATATCGACGAGGCGTTCAAGATCGTTCCCGCCGGCAAGACCCACACCATCATCGGCGTGTCCGGAACGGTCACCACCATGACCGCATTGGCTATGGGATTGACGGAATACGACCACACCGCCGTGGACGGCGCACGCTGCACGCTGGAAGATGCCTATGCCGTTGACGACCGGTTCCTGCACATGCCTCGTGAGGAGCGTCTGACCTACAAGACCATTCATCCCGGACGCGTCGATGTGGTCGGCGGCGGCGCATTGGTGTGGAACCGTGTGCTTGCCAAGGTGTCTGAAGCCGCATATGAGGATCATGGCCAGCGCATCGACTCCTTCATGGCCAGCGAGCATGGTCTGTTGGACGGCATCGTGCTGGATTACGGCAAGAGATTGCTTGCTGCGCGCTGACGTGGCATAATAGCTTGGCGTCGGCTTTTTCTTCTGGCCGGCGCAAAGCCTCCATGGCGAAATCGGTATACGCAGTCGACTTAAAATCGACCTCTTCGGATTGCGGGTTCGAGTCCCGCTGGAGGCACTTTTGGAAACCGCCAGAGATGGCGGTTTTCCTTTATTCTCCAACGGTTTTGGCATCATCGCGATTCACTGCGATTCAACCCTTTTCCACGGTGGGTTATGGAAAAATGTGGGCAATGTGTAGGCAAAATGTGGCATATCGTTCCCGAAACATTCCGTAGGTACACTGTCGGACATTACAAACCGTATGACACCGACTGAAACGGATGACGCATGACTTCGAAAGACATCAAGCCTGTAATCGAACAGCCCGCCACTGAAATCCCCCTGATGCTTGCGCAGGTGATTATCGTTGCCGGCGTGCTCGCTATCGGCGAAATCGCATGTTCTCCGCTGTACTTTACCTTGATGGACCATTCGTTGGCACTCGTTCCGTGGGCATTGGAAGCCGCATTCCTTGCCGTGGCGTTCACCTTCGTTGTGGGCTTCGCATTGTTGTGGTGCGCCGAATCGTTCACTTTCAAACTCAAGGAACGATTCCGCCCGTTCGGCTATGCGGCGGTAGGATTGATTGGATACGGCGTATGGAGCCTGCTGGTGTTCACCGCCACCATCAATTCGATACTCGCCAAAGTCGGGGAAAGCGTTCTTACCAACGGCCAGGTCGGCGCGATCGCGCTGAACGGAGCAGCCTTGGGCTTCGTCGCTTTCCTTTTCGCAAAACTGCTCGACGTCAAACTCGGCAATCGCAAAACCGTTGCGATAATTCTGCTTATCGCGGAAATCGTCATTGCCATCATCGGCCTACTCATCATGATTCGCATGTTCAGCGTGCTTTACGCGGCGTGACGGCGAAGACGCGGAAAAGAGAGCGCAATATACATGTTCAGCATTCTGGAGATGTTCACCATCGGCGTCGGCCCCAGCTCGTCGCACACCGTAGGGCCGATGGTCGCGGCCAGCAGATTCGCTGCCTCCCTTGAACGTGACGGCATACTGAACCGGGTCGGCCGCGTGCGAACGGTACTGTATGGTTCGCTCGCCCTGACCGGTCTTGGGCACGGTACCGATCGCGCCACGGTGGCGGGCTTGGAAGGCAACGTACCGAAAACCGTCGATACCGATCACATGAGCAATATCCGTATGGAATGCGAGGCAGGCGGCGAGCTGATGCTCAACGGCACGCATCGCATCGATTTCGATTACGGACGCGATGTGGTGATGGATGTATGGCACCGCATGGCGGCCCATCCCAACGGCATGCGATTCCAAGCCTTCGACCGGCAGAACAATCTCATCGACGAACAGGTCTGGTATTCCATTGGTGGTGGATTCGTCAGACAAGGCGACGCCGACGACCTGATGATCGGCATCCATGAGAAACCCCCTGCGGGAACGGCCTTCGCCGATCAGACCGACGATTCCTCAACCGATATCGATATGGACATGCCCTATCCGTTCACCACATGCGACGAACTGATCTCGCTGTGCGATGAACATCACATGAGTGTGGCCGATGTGGTGTGGGCCAATGAGACGGCCATGCGGTCCGCCGTGCAGGTGCGCAGCGATTTGGACACTGTATGGCATGTGATGCGCCGCTGCGTGCAGCACGGTTGCAATACCAACCAAACCGTTCTGCCTGGCGGCCTTGACGTGCCCCGCAGGGCGCCAAAAATGTATGCAAGGCTCGCATCCAACAGCGACGTGCTCAAACGGGACGGCAGGCGCTCCGACGCCGTACTCGAATCATCGGACGCCGCATGGGTCGACCTGTTCGCATTGGCGGTTTCCGAGGAGAACGCGGCAGGCGGACGCATCGTCACCGCGCCTACCAACGGTGCGGCTGGCGTCATTCCGGCGGTGCTCCACTATTATTGGCATTTCGTGGATCATGCGGATGAGGATGGTGTGGTGACGTTCCTGCTGACCGCAGGGGCGATTGGATACTTGTTCAAACGCAACGCGTCCATTTCCGGTGCCGAAGTCGGATGTCAAGGCGAGGTCGGCACAGCCTGTTCCATGGCCGCGGCGGGGCTGTGCGCCGTGATGGGCGGCACGCCTCACCAAGTGGAGAATGCCGCGGAAATCGGTATCGAGCACAATCTGGGACTGACCTGCGATCCGGTCGGTGGTCTGGTGCAGATTCCCTGCATCGAACGCAACGCCATGGCGTCCAATACCGCCATCAACGCGGTCCGTATGGCCATGCTGGGCGACGGCACGCATATCGTGAGTCTTGACCAAGCCATCAAAACCATGAAGGACACCGGCGAGGACATGATGGCCAAGTACAAGGAGACGTCGAAAGGCGGTCTTGCGGTCAATGTTGTTGAATGCTAGCGATGGATGGTGCTAATCTTGGTGACACTGTGTTTTTTCAAGGAGGTTCACCATGGCATCTGAAATGCCTGTTGTCAATGCCGAATTCGGCGATCGCCCGACCATCGAATTCCCGACTGAGATCGCTCCCGCCGGCCTGAAGGTCGTGGAGCTCTTTGAAGGCAATGGCCCGATGGTCCGCCGTGGAGACACCGTCACCGTCAACTACCATGGTGTGGTCTGGGGCAAGGACACCCCGTTCGACTCCAGCTTCGACCGTCACCAGCCGGCCACGTTCGGCATCGGTGTGGGACAGGTCATCAAGGGCTGGGATCAGACCGTTCCGGGACATAACGTCGGTTCCCGCCTGGTGGTGTCCATTCCGCCGGAGTACGGTTATGGCTCCCGTGGCGTTCCGCAGGCCGGCATCGGCGGCGAGGACACGCTGGTGTTCGTGATCGACATCATCTCCACCCGCTGATTGACGGGTATCATTCTTCCAAGGTCAAGGAGGATAACATGGCCGAAGAAAAGACGATCCTGCTGACGCAGGAGGCGTACGACAAGATGAAAGAAGAACTCGCCTGGCGTGAGGGCGAGTACCGTGACGAGATTCTGTCCAAGGTCTCCGCGGCGCGTGCCGAAGGCGATTTGAGCGAGAACGGCGGCTATCAGGCTGCCCGTGAGGCGCAGCGCGTGAATCAGGGACGCATCGACGAACTGACCGTCAAACTGCGCAATGCGAAGATTCTGACTGCGCCCAAGGCCGGTGAGGTCGGTGACGGATCCCTAGTGACCCTTGAAGTCAACGGACGTGAAATGGTGTACGTGCTTGGCACGCGAGACCTGTCCATCGCCACGGATTACAGCATCATCAGTCCTGAATCGCCGATTGGCGCCGCCATCAATGGCGCTCATGCCGGAGATACGGTGACCTATACCGCTCCGAACGGCCGTGAGATTTCCGTGACCATCAAGGAAGCCAAGCCGCTCGCCTGACATACGTGTGACGAAAACAACAGCCCGTTCCTCCATCGCATTCGTACGATGAGGGGACGGGCTTATTTTGTTTTGTCCATGTGGGGTTGATTACGCCTTAGGGCCACAATTGCACGATCACCATGTAGATGGCCACCATGTGGCAGGCGTATCCCGCCACGGTTCCGGTATGGAAGATCTCATGGAAGCCGAACACCTTCGGCCAGGGGTTGGGCTTGCGCAGCGCATACACGATGGCTCCGGCGATATAGCAGGCGCCGCCGGCACACAGCAGTATCACCACGGTAGGTCCGGCATAGGGGGACATCCAGAACAATCCCATGAACGCGACGCCGGACACGCCGAAAATAATATAGACAAGAACATAAAGCCAGCGAGGCGCGCTGATCCAGATGACATGGATGATGAGCGCCACTGTGGTGCAGATCCACATGCCCGCGATGATGGAATCACGCCAGAATGGCGTGAGCGCGAAGGAAACGGGCGTATAAGTGCCGGCGATCAGCAAAAAGATGTTCATATGGTCGATGCGACGGAGCACATCGGTAACCCGTGGTGACCAATCTCCCAGATGATAACAGGCGGAATTGCCGAACAGTACCAGCGAGCAGGTCATGAACACGGCGCACGCCCATTTGAGCCCGGTGCCATGAGCGAGGCAGATCAGCACGATGCCCGCGGCAAGAGCCAGGGGAGTGGCGATGGCGTGGATCCAGCCACGCAGGAGCGGCTTTGGCCTGCCATGCACGTCGAGTCTGATTTTGCGTTCGATTTCGGCGGGGACGATGCCTTCGATTTTTGCGGCATGGGCTTCGCCTTTGGCGATGGCACGTTTGGCTTTTGCATCCGCCTTGCGTCGAATGTTCTCGGCCTTATTGTGCGCCTTCACGCGAATGGTCTCAGCTTTCGCCTGCAGGGCCTGCTCGCGTGCTTCGGCGATGACCGCGCGTTTCGCCTCGATTTCTGCGTTTGTAGGTTTCGCCATCGGATGCCTCCACTATAAGTTACGGAACCGTAACCTACGTTAGCGTAACCGTCGGATATGTCAATCGGCGTTTCCGCATTATACGTGGGCATATGGTATGCAACCTCGCCATTGATGCGTATTATGGTTGCATGGCTGATTTCTCACATATCCTGATGACCCGTCCGGATTTCGGTGACGACGATCGTGAATGGTTGCACCAGTTGGTGGCCGATTGGCAGGTGATTGCCGATTTGAGTTTCGCCGACTTGCTGCTAATCCTGCAGAACGGCGAGGGCAAGTACATCATTGCCGAGCAATGCCGTCCGTCCACGGTGATGAGTCTGAGAGCCGAGGATGTGGTCGGCAACGTCGTCCCGGAATCCCTGTGCGCCGAGCTTGACGCGGCCATGGACTCCGAATCGGTGTTCCGCTCCTCGAAACTGCGTACGGTCGGCAAGGCCAAGGTCTGCAACGTGTACGCCCCGGTGCGTCATAATGGCAAGACGCTTGGCTTGGTGGTCCGCGAGACCAACATGGCCACACGCGAATCGAACGGCCGTTATGAGTCCGAAAGCATCAGCGCCGGCAAACAGCTGTATGAGATGATTCCGCGCGGCCAGTTCCCGTACCGTAACCCGGTTATGAACCAGCGCCATAACGCACGTGTGGCGGATGGCTTCATCGTGCTCACCGTCGACGGCATCGTCCGATACGCGTCTCCGAACGCCATCAGCTGTTTCCGTCGTTTGGGATCGGTCAGCACCATGCAGGGGGAGTATCTGAGCGAGATCGGCACCAAACTGCTGCATGAGAACGATCCGGTGCTGGAAACGCTGCCATTGGTACTGAGCGGCAAAGCCGCGGTGGATTCCGAATTGGACGCCAACAAAGCCGCGGTGTCCATGCGCTCTCTGCCGTTGATGGACGCCAATGGTCGCGTGGGTGGTATCGTGCTGTGCCGTGACGTCAGCGAATTGCGCCGCCGCGAGAAGGAATTGCAGACCAAGGACGCCACCATTTCCGAGATTCACCATCGTGTGAAGAACAATCTTCAGGCGGTATCCGCGTTGCTGCGCTTGCAGGCGCGCAAGACCAAGTCCGAAGAGGTCAAAAAGGAGCTCAAGGAAGCACAGCGCCGCGTGCAGACCATCGCCATGGTGCATGAGGGATTGAGCCAGACCGCCGATGAGATCGTCGACTATGACAAGGTCATTTCCAACCTGCTTAAGATGGCCGTCGATTTGGCTACGATGCGCGACCAGCACATCGATGTCGATTTCGTAGGCAAATTCGGCATGATGCCGGCACAGGATGCCACGCCGCTATCGTTGGTGCTTACCGAACTGATCACCAATTCGGTGGAACACGGTTTCGAAGGGCGTAAGGAAGGGCATATCACGATTTCCGTGGGCCGCGGTGGCAATAACCTCAACGTGGTGGTGGAGGATGATGGCACCGGCTTGGCGGATGAGGAGCATGATGGCATGGCTCGCTCTTCCGGATCAGGGCTTGGAACACAGATCATCAACACGTTCGTCACCAATGATTTTGGCGGAACGGTGCATTGGGAGCCACGTCGCGGTGGTGGTACCCGTGTGGTGCTCGACATGAAACTGCGTGCCGCGCAAGATAACTGACCTCTAGAACTGGAATGGCATATGGAAGGGCCGGTCGGATTCCATCGAATCCGACCGGCCCTTCCATATGCCCTGAAAAGAATCAGACCTGCATCTGCATGGCCTGCGAGCGACGTGCACGCATCGCGCGCCGCTTGAGCGCGCGCCGCTCGTCTTCGCTCAGACCGCCCCAAACGCCGTAGTCCTGATTGGTGTCGAGCGCGCATTTCAGACACGCGTCAATCACCTTGCAGGTACGGCAAACGGCCTTGGCTTCTTCGATTTGCTGATAGGCGGCACCGGTGTTGCCGACCGGGAAAAACAGTTCCGGATCCTTATCCCGGCACGCGGCCTTGGCTCGCCAATCGAAAGCACTGCTCATGTAATCGCCTTCCTCTTGCCATAAGTGGCGTTCTATCCGTTATTTAGATAACCACGAATCGGATGATTTTTCAAGACTTTTTCGCAAAAGAAGCCAAGTTTTTTTTAGAATCCTTGGAATTCCGCGCATTGCACGGGACATGCCCGTGCTTGTTGGATGAAGACCCCACGCCCGGCAATGGCATAGTCATCGACGCCGAAACCGTCGAGAACCGCGCTGGGAATCCCCATCATCACATCGGTGGCTCTCTCTCCGCAAGGAAACGCAACACGTGTGAGGCAACGTTCAAGTAGGGTGCTTTGCGGCTTTTCCACAGCTGCGATTACCGTGACGGACGGATCGGCGAGTGCGGTCTTGAGCTTATCGGCTTCGGGCATGGCCGCGAAAGGGGAGAGCAATTCGTCGGCGTCATCCACGAACCATATGGTGCGTTCGTGCTGCGGCGATGTTCTGCCGTCGTCGGTGGTCCATTCGCTGTTCGTCTTGCGTGTGAACCGGATGGTGCAGCGACCGGATTCATAGAGACGGCTGGCGCAGCAGAGCAGCAGATTGGTTTTGCCGCTTCCGCATGCGCCAATCACGGCGATGTTGCCGTGTCCTACGTCAAGGAATGCGGTGGAGATGAGTACACCGTCGTCGCTCAAAGCAAAAGGCACATGGTGCCATGCCTCTCGCTGTGGCGCCGTCAAATCGTCTTTGCCTGCATGTGGTGCGAGCGGCGCGGAGAACAAAGGGGAGGGATTGGTGGTGCCGCTGAATGCCGATGCGGTGTTGATGGCATGCACCAAGGAATCAATGTCATGGACCGCGCTGCAGCGGAAAGGAACAGTGCGTTGACCGTCATGACAGTAAGCGGCACCGGGGAAGGCCGGTGGAATCAAAGCTGCATCCTTGGTGCCGATCAGTTCATTCGATTGCATTTGGTCGGTGACGCGTAGGCAGATGCTCAGCGATATGTTGGCCTTCATATCGGCATGGACCTGACCCATGGGATTTTGCGTGCATACGATGAGATGCATACCCAAAGAGCGTCCGAGCGACGCCAATCGATTGAGTCGCTGCATATAGTCGGGTAGACGGTCGCGCAATGCATGGAATTCGTCAATGACCACCACGAGCCGTGCAGGGGGATGGGAAAGCTGGTCGAATCTGGAAACGCGTTCGGCACTTACCAAGGCCTCCCTGCGTGCCAATTCTTGTTCTATGGCGTTCAGCGCACGGACGGCATGGGCGAGGTCAAGATCGCAGACGTTGCCCACGGTATGCGGCAGACGCTCCAAAGCGTTGAAGGTCGATCCTCCTTTGAAATCCAGAAAGACGAAATGGAGGGTTTGAGGACTATGCCGAATCGCCAATGCCATGCACCAACTGATCAGCAGTTCGGATTTCCCCGAGCCTGTGGTCCCCGCGACCATGGCATGTGGTCCGGATGATGCCAGATCTATATGGAATATGCCATGTTCTGACATGCCGATGCCGTTCGTTGGGGAACGGACAAGCCAATTACGCACGATGGTGCGCCATATGAGCGGGTCGTTGTCCAGGCCATGCAGATGCTCAAAACTTATGGACGGCATGTCGGCGAAAAGCTGAGCATGGTCGATTTCGTTTCCGTTATGATGCGTTGGAACCGGCGAATCGCTTCCAGTAATGGTGTTGCTGTTCGTTTCTTCATGCCTGACGCGCATGATCATGGTGATGAGCATCAATGCGCTGCCGAGCAGACTCGGAGCGAGCATCGCCGCATAGAGCCAATGACGTTGCATACACATGACAATCAGCATGATGAGCTGCGCCAGCAAAGGCGCGCTCCAACTCAATACAGTGAGATGTTGTTCGCTTATACGGTGAGGGGCCTTTTTGTTCATACGGCCAGCATGGGCAAGAGCGGCGGCATGCCGCAAGCCAATATGAGGGTTGTGGTCGGAGGATGTGGGTTATCCACATCCTCCGGCGTGTCGTCAGTTTTGCTGTTCGGCCAGCGTGCCCACGGTTCCTGCGGAATGCGTGCCGTGTGAGAGTTCGGAGAAAAGCTGGATGTTCTTCGCGTCATTCAGCAGAACGCACGATCCGACCCCATCGACGTAATAGTCCGGATCGGTCCAATACACGCTTCCCGAAATGCCATCCTTGCCTGAGGCGCTTTTGAAAGCCAACGCCATCCGAAGCAGAGAGGAAGTCGATGCTTTCTCATCCACGGTTACGGAGCTCAACGCCGCTGCGGCGACCTTTTTGGTCTTGTTGAAATTCGTGAGCGTCTGTTTGGAAGCGCCCTTCTTGACGATGGCGTTGATCACCTGGCGCTGACGTGCGGCACGGCCGAAATCGCCTTGCACATCGGCATATCGCATACGGGAGAACGCCAAAGCGGTGTTGCCGTCCACGGTGTGGCATCCGGCGGTCCAGTTCATACCCGAATAAGGGTCATTCACATTCTGGTCGTAGCATAGGTCCACGCCTCCCAAGGCATCGACCACTTTGACGAGTCCGCCGAAGCGGACCATTGCCACATGGTTGATTTTCTGGCCGGTGATGTCCTCCACCTCGTTGACCAACTGTTTGCGGCTGTACAGCTGCGCCACGGCGTTGATCTTCATATAGCTCCCATCGATTTCCACCAGGGAATCGCGAGGAATGGAAATCAGCGAGGACGATCCTGTCTTCGGCTTGGTGAGTACAAGAATGGTGTCGGTTCTGAAACCTTCGACGTCGCCGGCGTCTCCGATGGTGCCCTCACGTTCGTCGGAGCCAAGAATAAGCCAGCTTTCGCCGGCGGTGTCCGCTTTGGATGTCAGCCAGGTCTGTTTGTTGAGCTGGTCATCGACCCAGTTCCAAGCGGAGAATACCCCTATTCCCAGTGCGAGAATCAGTACAAGGAAAATGGAAAGGACGATACGTCCGACGCGAGGTCTTCTTTTTGGCACGGAAGCCGTCGCTGGAGAGGATGGAACAGATCGGAGCGCCGTGGAGACGGAGGATGACCCCCGGAACTGCTGCGTTGGATTGGCCGTGCGGGTATGTTCTGGAGCGAAGGACACCGGAGATGATGAAGGGTTTCTTCTTGTCTCGCTCGTTGCCCGTGCCGCAGGCTGGAAGCTTTGCGGAACCGAGGAAGAAGGACGCGCCGTGCGTTTGGCCGGTTTTACAGATGATGCATGGTCAGAACGTTTCGCCGGTGCGAAACTCGCTGGCTGGCTCGGTGCGCTTTGCGAGCGGGAGGAATCCGTGGACGGCATGGTTTTTTTGCGTCCTGATGACGGAATGAAACTTGGTGGCACGCTCGTAGGCTCTTTTGCTCCTTTGCCTTCACTCATGGTTCCTCCAAAAAGATTCGTCCCTGCGTCATACGTTGAAAGGGGACGTGATTGCGTGGTCTACGTCAGTTCTTTGCCGGAACGGCACATACGGTCGCATTAAGGTATCGATCCGCAAGGCCGATATACTGGCCCGTGGTCGCGTCATGAATGGAGCCGTCATCCGGGTCGACGGTGCCGCCAGTGCTTGGATCGACCAACGTGCCGTCGGATTTGGTGATCAGTCCCGTGACGGGATCGGGAGTCTCGGCAGTGGTGTCCGACTGGTTGCTGTCGGTCGTGCCGGAATCGTCGGAGCTGGCTGAATTATCTGAACTGGTGTCGGAGGAGTCGCCCGAGTTTGAATCGGCGGTATCGAAAATCGGCTTGCCCGCTCGCATCTTCTCCCAGAGATTGTCGGCTTCGTCGGTCCAGACGGAACGGTTGGGGTCGGACGGTGCTGGGACCACGGGGACGGTCTGGGTCTGCAGGTTGGTCATGGTGAAATTTTTCAGGCTCATGGCAAGTCCCGCCAAAGCCGCGGTATCAGCCATGCCTTGGGATATGTTGAGCGATTTCAGCGCGGATTTCGCCAGCTGGTACAGCTGCGCGGTATCAGTGAACAGATTCTTGCTGAGCGCCTCGCTCATCAGCTGCTTGATGAGATACTGCTGACGTGTGGTACGCGAGGTGTCGGATCCGTCTCCTATGCCGTGACGGATCCGGGCGTACTGCGTCGCCGCAACGCCGTCAAGATGGTGCATGCCCTTGTCGAGATTGAGTCCGGTGTACGGGTCGTTGACGTTCTGCGGAATGCACAGGTCCACGCCGCCGACTGAATCAATCATCTTGACCAGGCCGGCGAAGTCCACGACGATGAAGTTCTGAATATTCAACCCGGTGAGACTGTTCACGGCGTTCAGCGTGCAGCTGGCCGCCGAGGAGAGATCTCCGCCGGTTTTGTAGGCACCTGCGAAGATGGAATTGAACATGACGTTATACTGTGCGGGAATCGTGCCCTTCGACGTTTCGCACTGAGGCACGTCCACCAGGGAATCTCGTGGAATGGAGACCAGGTTGATTTCCTTGCGGTCGGCGGAGATCTGCACAATCATGGCGGTGTCGGCCTGATGGTTGCCGATGACGTCATCGAAACTGCCTCCGATGGCTTGGTTCTCCGCGCCGTCACGGGAATCCTGTCCGATCAGCACGAACTCGATCGGCTTGCCGGAGTTCGGATCGATGATGGATGCGTCCGTATTCAGGGAACCCTGGCCGATCACGCCGACCGAATTGTTCTTGATGATGCCATTGACGTCCATCCAAGTAGCGGCAGCTGCAGTGCCGACGAACACCAGAGTCGCGGCGATTGCCGCGGCGACTGCGGTCCTGACGTGATGCTGCACGCGATATCCCAGGCTGTGACGTGGTTTCGCATCCTGAAGACCATTGATGTTAGGAAGCTTATTGCCGGTTGATGACGTTGCCACGGTGTTGCCTTCCTGATTGAGATGCGCGTTTGACGCAATGCTTTTAGAACCTACCACTATCCAAATGGGCAATTATAGGGTTAATGGCCGATTTTCACCGATTCTGCGACTGTAGACCCCAGATTGGGCTGAACTTTAGCATGGATTTTCTGAAATATAGGCATTGACACGGGGAAACTTGACAAAATTACATTGCGTGTGTGTAATTTGAAGCGGTGTGAAAGTATGCGCATAAAAGGTGCGCACACAATTATGGGAGGACTCATGTGGGGCGTGACTGATGAGTCTTCTGAGAATCCGCTTGCTGAACTGTGGGGTTTGTTCAAGCGGGATGATGACGTGTCTTGGCAGCACAAAGCGCTGTGCTCGCAGACCGATCCCGAAGCATTCTTCCCGGAAAAAGGCGGTTCCACCAGGGATGCGAAGAGGGTTTGCGCCCAGTGTGAAGTCCGTGAACAGTGTCTGAAATGGGCCATCGACCATGATGAGCGTTTCGGTATCTGGGGCGGTATGAGCGAGCGTGAGCGTCGTCGCTACAAAAAAGAGCACAAGGAACGGGCTTGAAGGCATGGTGCGTCCCGTGCGTACACTTAAATTATGAATTCTAACGCCAGCAGCGATATCCAGACAATCGTGACCGATGTGCTGAACAGCAGACCGTATACGCATCGGCAGGACGTCGATATGTCCGTGGCTGCGGTGATCACCGCGCAGCATGACCTTCGATTCCTCGCTTCTACCGTTGGAGCGGTGCTTGCGCAGCGCATGCTTCCAGGAATGATCGTTATCGCCGATTGCACGGGGCAGATCGAGCAGCCCATGCAGATGACCTTCGATGTCATTCACTCATCACAGGATGTGCTTACGGAAGTGCCGGAAGCCAAAACGGTGAGGGTCATTCTGGTGGGAGTGAAGCAGGCGGCGTCCTTCATGGACGCTGTAACGCGTGCGATGGATCAGATCGGCATTGATGCCGGCATCCGCGCGTTGTGGACCTTGCATGACGATTCGCGGCCGGCGGATGACCGGTGCTTCGAGACGTTGCTGGATGCGTGGAGAAACACGCCGACAGCCGCGCTGCTCGGTGCCAAGCAGTTGGATTGGCAGGCGAAGAACCTGCACAATGTGGGTTTGTATGCCGGGCACCATGATGTCGTTTCCTTGGTGGTCGACGGCGAGCCTGACCAGGAGCAATATGACGGGCGTCAGGATGTGCTGTCGGTCTCCCTATCGGGCGCGTTGGTGCCGTTGGCTACGTTGCGTGCGTTCGAAGGGGCTGACCCCTGGTTCGGCACCTTCGCGGAATCCACGGACCTGTGCCGCCGCATATGTCTTGGCGGTGGGCGTGTCGTAGTGGTTCCCCAGGCTCGCATCGCCCACAGAAGAGCCCGATTCGAAGGAATCCGTTCCAAGAACGGGCGCCCTGTGGAAGACGAGGACGGTCGCATCGATCCGTATCTTGCCGTACGCGAGGCGAATGCCAAATACGCGTACACTGACATGCACCGTTCATGGTGGCCGTTGCTTTGGCTGTGGTCCATCATCCAGTCGTTGGGATTGGCCGTGCTTTGCTTGGCGCGCAAACAGCCGTATCATGCATGCTGCGAGCTGGCGATGCCGTGGCGTGCGCTGCTGCGTCTGCGGGGTGCTTGGCGCGCCCATGCGCGGTTGCGCAGGCAAAGCAAGGTCACGCTTAAATCGCTATCCACGCTGTCTGCGAATCATCGGCAGGTCAGGGAATGGCTCGACCGTCGCCGTGCGTTGCGCGACCAGAGGGATGTCGTGCTGCTCAGTCCTCTTGAGAAGGACCATCTGCGTAAACGGTTGCTGCGTAGATGGGGATTGGCCTTCGGCGCGGCGCTGATTGCCGGCATATGGATAGTCGTGCTGTATTGGGACGTGCTTCGTTCCGTATGTTCGGGTGCGTCGATGTATTCCGCACAGCTGTTGCCCACGGGCGCGAGCTTCACCCAGTTGCTTCATACCGCGACCACGTCATGGTCGTATGCCTCAGGCACGGGCATCAGTGCGCCTAACGCGCCATGGCTGTTGGTACTTGCGCTGGCGTCGGTGCTCACTGGTGGACATGTTGCCGGAGCTGTCGGACTGATGTTCTTCCTTGCAGCCCCGCTCACGGTGTTTTCCTTCTGGGCGCTGGCCGGCATCTTCACCCGCTCGGATGCGGTGCGCTGCGTGGTCGCGTTGGCGTGGTTCGCGTTGGCGTTGTCCATGGGACTTTATGATGACGCGGATGTCACGATGCTGACGGTCATGGTGTTTCTTCCGGCCGCTTTCGCCTTCTCGTTCCGTGCGGTCGGCATGTATCGGACGGAGGATCTGGTCAATCCCCACGCGTCGGTCCAGGCGGCGGCGGTTGCGGCGCTGTGTTTCATTCCGGTCGTCGCCGCGCAGCCGCAGTTGTTGCTGCCGCTGATGCTCACCTTCCTGGGATTCCTGCTGTTCGTCCGCTCCCATAAGCCCGCGTTGCTTCTGATTCCGCTTCCGGCGGCGTTCGTATGCGCGCCGACGTTGGTCAATGCCGTTCGTTTCGCTTCCGACGGTACATGGCGTCAGCTGTTCGGCAGCGTCATGCTGCCCTCCTCCGCGCATGATGGCAAACCGGTCGTCGCGAATCTGTCTGATCTGTTGCTGCGGGTGTTCGGCATCGGCGCCGACGGTGGCGCATGGCGGTATGTGGCGGTTTCCATACTGGCGTTGATCGTATTGCTGGCCGCGGTGTCATTGGTGTTGCCTTTCGTGCTGCGCGTGTCCCGTATGATGTGGGTCGCCGTGTTCGCGGGATTGGCGACGGCCTTGCTGTCCGCGGCGATTGCGGTGGCCGTCGATGTGGATGGTCCGGTCTCCGGTTCCATGCTTCCGGGAACCACATATGCGATGATGGGCTTGCTCGCCTGCATCTGCATGATGTCGGGCGGCGCGGTTCGACGTTTCGTCATGCTGAGACAGCATGAGAAGACCGGCGCCGTCGAAATCGAAGGACGCGGCTCGAAGGCAGTGTCGATTGCCTCGCATGTGGGTCGTGCCGTATTGGTTTGCCTGTTGGCCGTCTCCGTCGTGGCCTGTGCGGGATTCAACTATGTCGAATGCGATCACAGCCAGGTAAAGACCAGCGATGCTGGACTGCCGATGGTGGCGACCGATTTCCTTGGGCAGGATGATGCACGTCGCGTGCTTGCCTTGCGTGCCGATAGCGCCGAATCGGTCAGCTACAGTGTGATGCGTACCGGTCGTGGCGACTTGATTGACAGCTCTCCCGCGCAACGCGTCGAAGTGGTTTCGGGACGTTCCGACGGGTCCAGCAGAACCATTGCGCAGGATTGCGCCCAGTTGCTGGCCAATGCCGATTCCGATGCCATCAACGAGCTTGGCAAGTTGGGCTTCGGCGGCATTTACGTTATCAAGCAGAACGGCGACAAAGCGCAGCGAGAGGCCTCGAACCAGCTCAATTCGAACATTGGAGCCTCTGACGGGACACAGAATGTCGTCAGTCTGGATAATGGCACGTATTATCGTTTGACGGTTCAGGATCTATCCAAGCAGCATATCGATCGAAGCGGGCTTGATAAGGCCGGCTCAAGTGTGTGGCGTCGTTCATGGCTGTGGTGCATGGGCGTCGTTCTTGTAGCGTATTGCCTGGTGGCGCTTCCGCGCATTCGTCGTCAGGGTCTGGAGGAAGCATGAGCAGACATTCTCGTCCCAATACGCCTTTGCGTATTGCGCTTGCCGTAATCTCGGTGTTGCTCATCGTGGTCCTGATGGCCGTGACGCTCATATACCGGCCATCATGGCTGCATGCGGACACGCCCACGGTGGAACGCTCCTCGGTGGGTCGTACCGTCAGCCCCCGGCAGCGGCAGACGTACTGCCCGTCTCGCATGACCATTGCCGATACCGATGCCTATGGAGATAGCGAATACCAGGCATCCAACGGCAATATCGCGTCTTCCGCGAGATACGCCGCCTTCGGTTCGGTGTTCCATTCATCCGTCGCCTCGATGGGAGCCGACATGACGGCATCCGTGTCGATGCTGGACAAAAAAGACGACTCGTCCGATGACATCTTTGTGGCTTCCGGCAATGTCGATGACGGCTCCCGATTGCAAGACACGCGTCTGCTGACGGCTTCGAACGGTACCGGCGCGGTTTCCTCAGTGATGTCATGGGCCACGGACGGTGATTTGAAGGGCGTATCAGCAGCCTCCTGCGTCGTGCCGGCGCTGAAACAGGCGTTCCTGCTTTCCGGTACGAAGACCGGCTTGACGCAACAGCTTGTTGTGGCCAATCCCTCCGCCAAGGACACATCGGTGACCATCAGAATCTGGGGCTCCGACAAATCCGGCGCGCTGGCGCTCTCCACCGGATCGACGCTGACCGTGGCCTCAGGCAAGGAAACGGTACTGAATCTTTCCGCAGCTGCTTCCGGCCAAGACGCGCTGTATGCCACGGTGACTGGAACTGACACTCCTGTGGCCGCAATCGTCCGCACCGTCTCCATGGACGGATTGACCTCAAAGGGATCGGATTACGCGCTTCCGAATAACGCTTCCGCGAAATCTCTGGCCCTCTACGGCTTGAATGGCGGAGACCATGCGACACTGTACCTGTATACGTCCCGCAAAACGGATGTCACCGTATCCTGGATCGACTCCAAGGGGGCACAGCAGACCAATCAGCAGGAGCTGAAGGCGAACCGCGCGTCCGCCATCGATCTTGGAGACGTTCCAAAATCCGCTACCGGCATCGCCATAGCCGCTTCCGAACCGGTGTCTGCCACGGCGAAGATTTCAGACGATGGCCCCGATGGGCAGTCCGATTTCGCCCTAGTCAATGCGTCCGCTCCGGCGAAGATCTCCGCCATCGCGGTTCCTGACCAATCCACCGCGACGGTAGGCTTCGTCAACACCGCGGATGGGGATCGGACCGCGATCATGACGGCTTACGACACGGACGGCAAACAAGTGGACAGGCGTGAAATCGCCATCCGTCCCTCGGCCTCGACGTCGGTGCGCATCGCCGATATTAATGATGGCGATGTCGCCGCCATCCGTTTGAAGGATCCCGCCCAAGCCGTGGTCTGGAATCTTCGTGTCGGACAGAAAGATGTGTCCGGTGCGAAACTCGCCGGACTTGCCATCATCGGCGCCGTCGATTTGAAGGAGGCCAGAGAGCAGGTCTGGGCGAATCAGGATATGACTGTTGTCCGTTGAAAGTCACATGCCCCAATCAGGATCTATTTCTTCCGGACGGCGTCCGTAGATTTCCGCCAGACGTGAGACCACCTCGTCCCTGATTGCGAATTGCAGGTCCATACGGTTACGGGCATGCGATTGCAGCGGCATGCGGTACAGCACGATACGGGGTGGAATACCGTGCCCGGCGGGGAATGACTGCGATCCAAGATGCGGAACGTCCTCCCAAGGCGCGGGATCGGATGGCGGAACATCCTCCACAGCGAATTGGACCGGAGCTATGAGCTCAGGCCATGCCCCGTTGAGTCTGCGGATTTGCGCCACCAGCATATCGTCGAACATACCGCTTCTGGTACGGTACCGGGGCAGTCTGGTACCAAACATGGGCGTACGCGTGCCACGTCCATGGCGGTTGCGGTATATCGGGGTCTTCCAAGGCATCTGTTGCATGGTTTCTACCTTATCAGGGCTTATTCGAAACATGCGATACCATGGTATGGGCTGCTCGACAAGGGGAGAAATGATCATGGCGGATATTTCCGTACCTTATTGGAACATCGTTGATGTCAACATGCTGTGCGAAGGCGCGCGGCTGATTGGGTTTGACCTCGACAACACGTTGGCGCGGTCCAAGAAACCTATGAAAGCGGACATGGCCGAATGCTTCTCTGCATTGACATCATTGATTGACGTCGCGGTGATCACCGGCGGCAAATACTCGTTGCTGCAAAGTCAGGTGGTGGACAGGCTGTCCGACCATGCCGACAAGTCGAAACTTCACCTCATGCCGACCAGCGGAACCCGCTACTACCGGTGGGACGGGCAACGGTGGGGGAAAGTGTTCTCCCACGATCTAAGCGACGAGGACCGTGCCAAGGCGAAGGAATCGCTGGAACGGAATGCTCGTGAGCAGGGCATTTGGGCCACTCATGTCTGGGGCGAGCGCATCGAGGACAGAGGCAGTCAGATCACCTTTTCCGCATTGGGGCAGCTTGCCCCCGTCGAGGCCAAGGAGGCATGGGACCCCACCAACGAGAAGAAGAACCGATTGGCCTGTGCGGTTGCTGCCGAACTACCGAATCTTGAAGTAAGACCTGGAGGCTCCAGCAGTGTTGATATCTCACAGCGTGGCGTCGATAAGTCGTTCGCCGTCCGTGAACTCGCGGATATTCTCGATATCGAGGTCGGTCAGATCGTGTTCATCGGAGACCGGATGGAACCCAACGGCAATGATTATCCCGCGGCGAAGGCCGGCACAAGGGCTGTCAAAGTGAACGGTCCCGCGGATACCGTGAAATTATGCGGCGAGATTATCGCCAGATTGTCCCGATGACGGAGCCGGTGTGAATCTGATGGCGGGCTCATTCGCGCATATGGCGAATCTGTTGTTCCCACGAGGCTGTGCGGGATGCGACAAGCCTGATGACGTGTTGTGCGATGCCTGTCTTGCGTCATTCGACTGCGAACTGTCCCAGCCATTGGAAACGGCTGAGATGGGTCGATGGTTCGCGTGCGGATGGTATCGGGGTGCCGCCAGACAGTCGATTCTGGCATGGAAAGACCACGGAGACGAGGAATGCGACCGTCCGTTCTCGGATGCGTTGTGCAGGCTTGCGGAACGCGCCGGTGTGATTGATGCCATGGATGGCGTTCGTGAGATCTGCGATACCATACTGGTCGTTCCCGCGCCGTCGTCGATTGCTTCCATGCGTCAGCGCGGACGACGGCACATGATGCCGCTGGCAAAACGGTTGTCGGCGTTTCTACGGTGCCGGACAGGTTTCCGCGTACAGGTATGCGATGCGTTGACGAACAAAGGAATCAAAGGCAAATCCGTCGAGACCAAGGGCACGGAACAGAGGGCGCAACGCCTTAAGGGGCATGTCATGGTTCGTCCGGGCGTCACCCTTCAAAACAAGGCGGTGATTCTGGTGGATGACATCGTCACCTCTGGAGCCACCATGCGTCGTTGTGTTGACGCTCTAACTTCACAGGGAGCTTTGGTCATTACCGTGCTGGCGTTGGCACACACTCCGGCCGGCAGACCTTTGGCGGCGTAAATCGTCACTCGTCATCGGAAATGTGATATTTCGGCAAAGTGATTTCGAAATCGGCGCCGCGCGGATCATCCACCACTCGTACCGTGCCGCCATGCAACTGCGCCGCCCATCGGGCGATTGACAGTCCAAGACCGGTTCCTCCCGATTCGGTACCCGGTCCCGTCTTGCCTTTGACGAATCGACGGAAGATATCGGACCGCGCTTCTTGGGGAATCTGCGAGCCGAAGTTGACGACATTCGTCACAATCGTGCCGAAATCCTTGTTTTCATGCGCTTCGATGAGCACCGCGGTATTGTCTGCGGAGTGTTTGAGCGCATTGGCGATGATATTGGTGAACAACTGGCGCAGACGATCCTGATCGCCTTCCATTTCGATGTCGTCGGGCACGTGGATTTCGATATTGTGGGCATGCCCGGCATCGGCGATTTCCAACGGTTCCACGGTTTCGTCGATGAAATCCGCGAAATTGAATTTATCGATCTGCAGGCTCGCCGCACCGGCTTCCATGCGGGACAAATCAAGCAGAAACGCGATCAGATCCGACAAACGGTGCGTTTGGTTGAGAATGCTTTCCAGATTCGATGGGGTCGGTTCCACAACGCCGTCGGCCATGTTCTCGACCATGGCCTGCAACGCGGATACAGGCGTACGTAGCTCGTGGCTCACATTGGCCACCATGTCCCGTCTCATCTGGTCGGCATGCTGCAGTTCCTCCGCCATCTCATTGAAAGACAAAGCCAGCTGTCCGACCTCGTCGCGGCTGTTGGCATCGACATGCACCCGGACGGTGTAGTCGCCGTCCGCCATAGCCTCCGCGGCATCCCGCATCTCGCGTAGGGGAGAGGTGAGTCCCCTAGAGAAGAAATAGGTGATGCCCAAAGCCACGGCAAGGGTGATCGGCATGGCTATCCACAGGCTCAATCCGACTTTGAGCAGGAACCAAGCCATGATGAACGCGATGATGGTGGAAATGGTGATCAGCACGCTCAATTCCATTTTGAGCGAAGAGAACAAACCAATAGGGCGTTCGGTATCCAACGGATTGACCGAACGCCCTGGTTTTGAATCAGTGGTACGCATACCACCAAATCTTAGCGCATCATACTATTCTTCCGGCGGTTCGAACGCGTAGCCTACGCCATGCACGGTTCGAATGGTCTTCGAACCCAGCTTGTGACGTAGCGCCTTGACATGCGAATCCACAGTACGGGTGCCGGACGCATCCACCCAATCCCACACTTCCTCGAGCAGCTTCTCGCGAGTGAGCACGGACTTCGGTTTGCGGGCCAAAGTGGCCAGCAAATCAAATTCCGTTGGGGTCAAATGCACCTGCTCCCCATTGACGGTGACGATACGCTGGGCCGGATCGATGACCAGAGAGCCGAAATCAAGCAGTTTCTCGTTTTCGGAGTTCTTGGCGATGACCTTCGCCCTGTCCACACGACGAAGCAGCGCCTTGCACCGGGCGATGAGCTCGCGCATGGAGAACGGCTTGGTCATGTAATCGTCGGCTCCGGCACCAAGACCGATGACCTTGTCGGCCTCGTCGTCTCGCGCCGTCAGAATCAGCACAGGCACAGGACGTTCAGCCACGATGCGCTTGGTGGCCTCAAGACCATCCATCACGGGCAGCATGATATCCATGATGACCAGATCCGGACGGAGCGTGGAAGCGGCCTGGACGGCGCTGGCGCCGTCGGAAGCCACGCGCGCGGTCCAACCCTCCGCAGTGATGCGCTGCGCGATGGCGGTGGCCAAGGTCGGTTCATCCTCGACCACCAGAACGGTACGTGGAATTACTGTGGATTGTGCTGATGAATTGAGCATAGCGTTCCGCCTTTCTCAGAGTTCCGGCTTCAAGAATACTGCTCCCAGTGCCGGAACGGTGATTTTCGCGGACCAATCACGGGAATGATACTCACCCTTGACCGCCTTGAAGGTGCCGTTGTGAATATCGGAACCGCCGTACTTCTTATCGTCCGTGGTCAGCACTTCGGTCCACTTGCCGCCCTTGGTGAGCGGAACCTGGTAATCCTCCCATGCCTCGCCCGAGAAGTTCACGACAACGACCATCTGCTCGCCATCCTTGCCGATACGCACGAAGCTGAGCGTGTTATGGTCGGCGTCATCGCTGGTCAGCCATTGGAATCCGGCAGGATCGAAGTCCTGGCTCCACAATGCGGGAGACGCCTTGTACAGGGTGTTCAGGTCGGCGACGAGCTTCTGCACGCCACGGTGGTCAGGCCAATTGAGCACATCCCAATCCACCGAACCGTCATGATCCCATTCGCCGTACTGCGCCACCTCATTGCCCATGAAGGAGAGCTTCTTGCCCGGATGGGCCCACTGATAGGCGAACAGCGCGCGCACGCCGGCATAGCGCTGCCAGTCATCGCCCGGCATCTTGCCGAACAGCGAGCCCTTGCCGTACACGACCTCGTCGTGGCTGATCGGCAGCACATAATGCTCCGAGTATGCGTACACCATGGAGAAGGTGATCTCGTTGTGGTGCCACTTACGGTTGATCGGCTCCTCGTGCAGATACTGCAGGGTGTCGTGCATCCAACCCATGTTCCACTTGAGGCCGAAGCCCAAACCGCCGGCATCGGTCGGTGCGGTGATGCCGGGATACGCGGTGGATTCCTCGGCGATCATCATGATGCCCGGATTGTTCTTGTACGCGGTCGCCGTGGCTTCCTTGAGGAAGTCGATGGCCTCGAGGTTTTCTCGTCCACCGTAGATGTTCGGATGCCACTGGCCCGGCTTGCGGCTGTAATCCAAGTACAGCATCGAGGAGACCGCGTCCACGCGCAGCGCGTCGATATGGTACTCGTCCAGCCAGAAGCAGGCGTTGGCCACCAGGAAGTTGCGCACTTCGCGGCGTCCGAAATTGAACACGTAGGTGCCCCAATCCGGATGCTCGCCACGGGTCGGGTCCGGATCCTCGTACAGAGGCGTGCCATCGAATCTGCCAAGGGCGAACGCGTCCTTCGGGAAATGCGCCGGAACCCAGTCCATGATCACGCCGATGCCGGCCTCGTGCATCTTCTCGACGAGATACTTGAAGTCGTCAGGGCTGCCAAGGCGCGAATCAATCGCGTAATAGCCGGTTACCTGATAACCCCACGAGCCGGAGAAGGGATGCTCGGCCAGCGGCATGAATTCCACATGGGTGAAACCTTCCTTCTGGACGTAGGGGACCAGCTTGTCGGCCAGTTCGCGATAGTTCTTCACATCCTTGCGCCAGCTAGAGGCATGGACCTCGTAGATGCTGACCGGACCGTTGTGCGGGTCGGTCTTGGCTCGCTGGTCCATCCAGTTCTCGTCATGCCACGCATGGACGGAGTCGACGACGATGGAACCGGTGCGCGGCGGAATCTCATGCGAACGCTCCATCGGATCGGCCTTCATGACCCATTCGTTGTTGGCGTTGAGGATCTCGTACTTGTAAATCGTTCCCGTTTCGACACCAGGAATGAACAGCTCCCAGACTCCAGAGGAGCCCAGTTCACGCATGGCGTGGGTGCGTCCGTTCCAGCCGTTGAAATCTCCCACCACACGTACCGCATGGGCATTCGGAGCCCACACGGTGAATGCGGTGCCCACCAGCTGTTCGCCCTTGACGCCGTCATTAGAGCCCAACGGATCGTCATAGCGCAGCACGCGCGCTCCCAAAGCCTCCCAAAGGCGCTCATGGCGTCCCTCGCCAAACAGGTACATGTCCAAATCGCCGATGGTGGGCAGATAACGGTACGGGTCGTCGGACACCATGGTGGAACCGTCTTCATATTCGGTGCTGATGCGATAATCGGGCACGCCGAAGCCGTCATCGGTCTTGATGGCCGGAATGAGTGCCATGAAAACGCCATTGTGTTCATGCACCGCCTGGGTCCGGGCATTTTCGGTGATGATCGTCACGGATTTCGCCAACGGACGAAGCACGCGGATCGTGACGACATCCTCATGCTCGTCGGGACCGAGATGCCCGCCGAGCACCTCGTGTGGATTGTAGAACGTACCGTTGCTTACTGCATCCAGGTCGCCCTGTGCAACAGGAACGGCAACGCTATCTTCTTTGATCTTGGATTCTGTAGCCATGGGAAAAGTGTAAGCATGAAATGCTTGAAAATTGGCCCGTGTCGCGTCTTTTTTGGTTTTTTGGCGGATTTTTAGGTAAGTCCAACCCTGATGGCACAATAATTCGGGTTTTGTGTAAGCTTTTCACGGAGGATTCATGGGTTACAAGGTCGGCGACATGGTCGTCTATCCGCGTCACGGCGCAGCGAAGGTGGAGGCCATCACCGAGCGAACGGTCAAAGGTGTGACCCGAGAATATCTGCAGCTGTCGGTGCTGTCGTCCGACGGGCTGGTCATCAATGTTCCGGTGGAGAACGCCAAGAAAGTGGGTGTCCGAGACATCGTCGGCGCCAAGGAGGTCGCGAAGGTCTTCGAGATTCTGCGTACTCCGATCATCGAAAAGGAAATGAACTGGTCCCGCCGGTACAAGCTGAACGTCGAGAAGATCGCCACCGGCGATGTGAATAAAATCGCCGAAGTCGTGCGAGACCTCGCCCAGCGTGATGTCGACGAGCATGGGCTGTCCGCCGGTGAGAAGCGCATGCTCACCAAGGCTCGCAGCATCCTGACTTCCGAGATCGCGTTGTCGGAGCATCTTGATGAGAATGAGGCCCAGCGTCTGCTTGACGTGAACCTTGGTTATGAACCGCCGCGCCCTGGCGACGAGGATCATCACACCGAAGCTCCTGAAGAGGCGGCCATGGACACTTTGGCGCGCGTCGAGGCGGAGAACAAGAAGTCCAAGAAGAAGTAAGGGAATTTCCATGCGTATCGGTCAGGGATTTGACGCCCATCGATTCGCGTCCCATGATGCAGGCAAGCCGTTATGGCTTGCCTGTTTGCGTTGGGATGGTGACGGCATCGAAGGTGATTCGGACGGTGATGTCGCAGCCCATGCGTTGATTGACGCGTTGCTTTCCGCAGCCGGATTGGGTGATATAGGCATGCTTTTCGGTGTCGGTTCCGATTCCGCCGGTGCCGGCAAGCACGGCGACGAGATGCTCCGCGCGACGGTTGCGTATTTGCGTGCGCATGGCATGAGGCCGGTGAGCGCAAGCGTGGTCGTCGTGGCCAATCGTCCGAAAATCGGCAAGCGTCGTGACGAGGCGCAACAGGCGTTGAGCCATGCCATCGGCTGTGAAGTGTCGCTGACGGCCACCACTACCGACGGCATGGGATTCACCGGTTCGGGCGAGGGCATCGCGGCCATCGCCAGCGCCTTGGTGGAACCGATCGGCTGATACTTTCGCTACCTGCGGCGTGCCGATTCGATTATTTTGGCGACAATCCAGAACAGTGTGGAAATCGTCACGATGATGAAGCTTGGGGGAGCGGGGAACATGGCGGAAACCAACAGTCCACCCCAAATGGAGATCAAACAGATCACGGTGGAGACGACCATCGCGGCGAATGGGGACCGTGAGATGATGTTCGCAGTCGCGGCGGGCGTGACCACAAGAGCGAATATCAGCAATGTGCCCACGGCGGGCACCGCGATGGTGATCACACCGGCCATAATGGCCATGAAGCAGATGTTCATGAGATTCACCGGTACGCCTTTTGCCTGCGCCACCTGTTCATCAAGCGAGCTGAACAGCAGCGGTCGATAGATAACGGCCAAAACGGCCAGCAACAACACGTCGAAAACCGCAAATCCGACGATCTGCCCGTCCGTGATCGTCAGGATGGAGCCGAAAAGAATCGATTGCATCTGCTGCGAGGCGGAACTGGACAAGCGTGCGAAAAACAGACCCATGCCTGTGGCGAACGCCAATACGGTTCCTGTGGCGATTTCGCGTTGCGATGCCTTTTTGCCCAGTGCGCCGATCACCAATGCTCCGCCGAGAGCGAACACGCCGAGACCGGCACTGACCGGCAGACCCAACAGCACGGCTCCGGTCGCTCCTGGCAGTCCGATGTGCGCCAGCGCATGCGCGGCGAACGTGGAATGACGGGCGATGGTGAAGTAACCCATCACTCCAGCAGCCAAGGCGATGCACAGGCCGGCGAGGAAAGCGTTTGTCATGAATGGCGCGGTCAGCGTGCCCATCCAATCCGGATCGAAGGAGAAAGCGGTTTCGTTCATGATCATGCCTCCTGCGAAATGCGGTTGTGTTGGTGGAATCTTGCGATTTCCTCCGGCGCGTGGGCGTCGACGTCAATGTCATCGGGCTCATCCTCGCTTGGAGTGACGAACATATCTCCTTGGGGAGTGGTGACCACCTGCACCGTGGTGCCATATAGATGGGTGAGCAGCTTCGAATCCAGCACCTCGTTCATCTTCGCATAATGCGGATGCCCGTCGAGCAGATATACGGCTCCGGTGAGAATCGGCAGAAGCATGTTCAAATCGTGCGCCACTACTTGAATGGACATGCCGAGTTCTCGGTTGAGTTTGGCGAGCACGTGCACTGTGGCGCGTTGGCTGGCCAGATCAAGATTGGCGAGCGGTTCATCCAACATGAGTAGTTGGGGGTCCGACACCAGCGCTTGGGCGATGGCGACGCGTTGCCGCAGGCCTCCTGAGAGTTCCGACAGCCGGTATCTCGCCTTGTCCTGCATGCCGACGAATTCCAGCGCATTGCGTACTTTGTCTTTTTGCAGGCGGGTGATGGGATGAATGCCGAACCTTGCCCCGGTCAGGCCAAGCAGCACCGACTGTTCGGCGGTGATGTTCGATTCGATGTCGGATGCGTAGCTCTGCGGCACATACCCTATACGGTGATTCATGTCGCCGGCCGGCTTGCCGAGCACGGTTATGTCGCCGTGGGCGATGGGAATCAATCCGAGTTCGGCCTTCATCATGGTGGTTTTTCCGGCTCCGTTGGTGCCGACGATGGCTGTCACCGAGCCTTGCGGGATACGGAAGGTGCCATGCTGCCAGATGATGTGTCCGCCGCGTGAGACCCCTGCGTCGTCGAATTCGATACAGAATGATGCCTTGTCGTGCATGGCTCGCTCCCTTGATAAGTCAACGATAGTATTCTCACAAACGGTGTTGACAATCATTCTCAATAAGAAGCATGCATGGACGATGAAAAGTCTCGTGATGAATCCGCCTGGATCGTAACCGTTGCTGGAAAAAAGAGTCCGCCGATGTCGGGGAATTACTCGACATCGGCGAATCGGGGGAGGGAGGATGACCGTGGCTTTATTTACCGGGGTCCGTCTGCCCTGTGTTGTCCGGCGTTGCGGCGTCGGAATCGGAGTCGGGATTGTCGTTCGACGGCTGCTCGCCATTCGATTCAGAGGGAGAGACGTCCGAATCTGATGATGTCGCATCATCTTTGGAGGAAACCGCCTCATTCATTTGCTTGATGAGCTGCGCGATCCATGAAATCAGGCTTTTGCTGTCGGCCGGCATCTGTTCCGTGACGTCGATGACCGGCACATCGGATTTGTGTGCGGTGCCGGTCAGAATATTTGTGGCATCATCCGCCTTCTGAACATTGTTGATCAGCATATCCACTTGATGCCCCTCCAGAATCTTCTGGAAGTCCTGGAGTTCCTTGGACGAGGGTTGCGAGCCTTCCGAGATGGACTGCGTGTAGCTTTCGGGAGTCTTATCGGATAGGCCCATGTCGCTGAGCAGATAATATGCGACCGGCTCGGTGGCTGCGTAGGAGACGTTCCTATGTGTATCGGAGAACTCTTTCATGCTTCTCTCGATTACCGTCTCGCGTCTGTTCCACGCCTTGAGTTTGTTTGTGAAGTATTTCTTTTGCTTGGGCATGATGCGGCTGTAGGTGTCGGCAAGCTCCTTCGCCATGGCGTTGCGTGCGTCGCTGGAGAACCAGAGATGGGGATTGTCTCCCTCAACGGCTCCGACCATTTGCGCGGCCGAAACGGAAACGGTGTCTCTTTCCAGGTTTTTTGTGGCCCAGGAGTCGTATCCCGCTCCGTTGGACACGACGACCTGTGCCTTCTGCAGGGTGTCGACAGCAGTGGTCTTCGGTTCGAACGTGTGGGCGTCCTCTGTTGTGGAGGACAGAATCGAGGTGACTTTGACGTGCACGCCGCCGATCTGCTCCGCCAAAGCCCCCCACTGGTTGACCGACGCCACCACGTTGATCGGGGTGGTCTGCTCCTTTGGTGTGTCGGGTGCCGTTGGTTGATCGGGCTCCGAAGAAGCGCCAAAGCAGGAAGCGGTGCCCAGCACCGTGCACAATGTGATTCCCGCGGCAAGGATGCGGAAAAATGGACGCTGGTGAGAGCGCATGTCGATTGCCTTCCTCTTGGGTCGTCCGTCGTTTCGGTCGCGTCCATCTCATATAGCACATGCGCGACTTACGACTGAAACCAAGATAGCCTACGATACTTGCAAATGCCAATACGACAAGCGACTTAGCGAGGAAGTGGACCACATGGGAACAAGGATTGATGGCAAAAAGGTGGCGGCACGGACCAAGGCGGACCTCGCCAAACGCGTGGAACTGCTGAAGGCGAGGGGAATCCAACCTGGGTTGGGTACCATTTTGGTCGGATCAGACCCCGGCTCCGTGAAATATGTCGCCGGCAAACATGCCGATTGCGCCGAAATCGGCGTGAATTCCATCAAGCGCGAGCTGCCTGAGAATGCGACGTTCGATCAGGTCGCCGATGCGGTCCGCCAGCTCAATGCGGATCCCGCCTGTACCGGATATATCGTGCAGTTGCCCTTGCCAAGGGGAATCGACGAGAACGCCATCATCGATCTGATCGATCCCAAGAAGGACGCCGACGGGATGCATCCGTATAATCTCGGCGAACTTGTGCTGCATGCCCGAGGAGACATCGCCACGCCGTTGCCATGCACGCCTCGCGGCGTGATCGAGCTGTTGCGCGCCTACGACATCGATTTGGATGGCAAGGAGGTGTGCGTGCTGGGCCGTGGCATCACCATCGGCCGTACCATTGGTCTGTTGTTGACTCGTAAGGCGGTCAACGCCACTGTCACGCTGTGCCATACGGGAACCAAGGATGTGCGTGAACACATGCGACGGGCCGATGTGATCGTCGCAGCCATGGGAGTGGCTGGTTTCGTCAAACCGGAAGACATCAAGGAAGGGTCGATTCTCGTCGACGTCGGAGTATCCCGCGTGTTCGACGAGGAATCCGGCCGATACAAGGTCAAGGGTGATGTCGATAAAGCCTGTTACGAGAAGGCTTTGGCATATACGCCGAATCCTGGAGGCGTAGGGCCGATGACGCGTGCCATGCTGTTGCAGAATGTCGTGGAGATGGCCGAACGTCAGTTGTGAGTTTCGCGATAGTGCTTTCGGGCGTGTCGTGACATGCGACACGCCCGATTTTTGTGCATGGCTTCTTGTAGACTTTCGCCTTGTGTGTATTTGCACGCACGTATAACTGAAGAACGATTTTATCCATCCACTATTTTGTAAGAAACCACATTAATGGCAGAGAACAATAACGAAGTCGCCAAGGTCGCCATCAACGACATCGGCACCGAAGAGGACTTCATCAAGGCAGTCGATTCCACCATCAAGAACTTCGATGATGGTGATCTGGTCGAAGGTACCGTCGTCAAGGTCGATCATGACGAGGTCCTGCTCGACATCGGCTACAAGACCGAGGGTGTCATCCCCTCCCGCGAGCTTTCCATCAAGAAGGACGTTGATCCTGACGAAGTCGTCGAGGTCGGCGACACCATTGAGGCCCTTGTCGTCACCAAGGAAGACAAGGAAGGCCGTCTGATTCTGTCCAAGAAGCGTGCACAGTACGAGCGCGCTTGGGGCGACATCGAGAAGATCAAGGAAGCCGATGGCGTTGTCGAAGGCACTGTCATCGAAGCTGTCAAGGGTGGCCTCATCGTCGACATCGGTCTGCGTGGCTTCCTGCCGGCATCTCTCGTCGAGATGCGTCGTGTCCGCGATCTGTCCCCGTACATCGGCCAGAAGATCAAGGCCAAGATCCTCGAGCTCGACAAGAACCGCAACAACGTGGTCCTCTCCCGTCGCCAGTACCTCGAGGAGACCCAGTCCGAAGTGCGCGAGACCTTCCTGTCCCAGCTTAAGAAGGGCCAGATCCGTGAAGGCGTCGTGTCCTCCATCGTCAACTTCGGCGCGTTCGTCGATCTGGGCGGTGTTGACGGCCTGATCCACGTTTCCGAGCTGTCTTGGAAGCACATCGATCACCCGTCCGAGGTCGTCAAGGTCGGAGACAAGGTCACCGTCGAGGTGCTTGACGTTGATCTCGATCGTGAGCGCATCTCCCTGTCCCTCAAGGCCACCCAGGAAGATCCGTGGCAGCGCTTCGCCCGCACCCACGTTCCTGGCCAGATCGTCAAGGGCAAGGTCACCAAGATCGTTCAGTTCGGTGTCTTCATCTCCGTCGAAGACGGCATCGAAGGCCTCGTGCATATCTCCGAGCTGGCCAACCGCCACGTGGAGAACCCGGAGACCGTCGTCAAGCCGGGCGAGGAAGTCTTCGTCAAGGTGATTGACGTCGATCTCGACCGTCGCCGCATCTCCCTGTCCCTCAAGCAGGCCAACGACTCCGTTGATCCGGCTTCCGAGGACTTCGATCCGGCTCTGTACGGCATGCCGGCAGAGTACGACGAGCAGGGCAACTACAAGTATCCGGAAGGCTTCGACCCGGCAACCAACGAGTGGATCGCTGGTTACGAGAAGCAGCGTGAGGAGTGGGAGTCCCAGTACGCCACCGCTCACGATCTGTGGGAGCAGCACAAGGAATTCGTTGCCAAGGAACTCGAGAACGCCGAGGCTTCCGCAGCCGAAGACGGCCAGGCTCCGAAGGAAGAGAAGGTCGAAGAGGTGTCCAACTACTCCTCCGACAACACCTCCAACGGCACCCTCGCCGATTCCGACCAGCTCGCCGCTCTGCGCGACCAGCTGCTCGGCAAGTGAGTTTCGACGAATCAAAATAAACTGATTCGCGTAAACCGCTGATAAATGGCCCCGCACCTGATGGTGTGGGGCCATTTGCGTATGTTGCGAGTCCTCAAACATTACAATGGCGGTTGTGATGATTCGAATTGGGTTGACCGGAGGCATCGCCGCCGGCAAAAGCACCGTCGCTACGCATCTGCGTGAACTGGACGCGACGCTTGTCGATTATGATGTGCTCGCCCGAAAAGTCGTGGAACCCGGAAGCGTGGGCCTGCAACGAATCGTGGAACATTTCGGGCCGGATGCGATGAACGCGCAAGGTGGTCTTAATCGGCGATGGATGTCCGAACACGTCTTCTCCGATCCGAATGCCGAATCCGAACGTAGAATCCTTGACGATATCGAACATCCGTTGATCTACGATCTTGCATTGTCGGAGGAACGGCAGGCGGTCGAAAAGAATCCGGATGCCGTGGTCGTACATGATATTCCGCTTTTGGCGGAAGTAATCGATGACATACCCATGCGTTTCGACCATATCGTAACAGTCGAAGCACCGGAACAGACGCGTGTGGAACGTATGATGCGCACCCGTGGCATGAGTGAGGCACAGGCGAAGGCGCGTATCGCGCATCAGCCCACGCGTGCGGCACGAGAATCCATAGCCGATGCGGTGATTGACTCATCCCAGGATGTAGAACACATGTTCGACTGTGTTGATAGGCTGATGGAACAGTGGCGTAAGGAAGCGAGACGGAACCATGGGATTCAACATTGAACGAGTGAACAAGCCGTTTGTGGTCAAATCTCCATATAAGCCTTCAGGCGACCAGCCGAAGGCCATCGAGGAGCTGGCCACGCGCATCGAGAATGGCGAGAACGACGTGGTGCTCATGGGCGCCACCGGCACCGGCAAAACCGCCACTACAGCGTGGCTGATCGAACGTCTGCAGCGACCGACGCTTATCATCGAGCCGAACAAGACGCTCGCCGCGCAGTTGTGCGCCGAATTCCGCGAACTCATGCCGGACAATGCGGTGAGCTACTTCGTTTCCTACTACGACTACTACCAGCCGGAAGCGTACATTCCCCAGACCGACACCTACATCGAGAAGGATTCCAACATCAACGACGATGTGGAGCGATTGCGCCACGCCGCCACCGCGAACCTTCTGACCCGTCGCGATTGCGTGGTCGTGGCCACCGTCTCCTGCATCTACGGTTTGGGAACGCCGGAAGAATACGCTGGCCGTATGCTGTTCCTCCAGGAAGGCCAGCAGATCGACCGTGACGATTTACTGCGCAAATTCGTGGACATGCAATACAAGCGCAACGACATCGCCTTCACGCGAGGCACATTCCGCGTGCGCGGCGACACCGTTGAGATCATCCCCGTATACGAGGAACTGGCCATCCGCATCGAATTCTTCGGCGACGAAATCGACCGCATCTCCACGCTGCATCCGCTGACCGGCGACGTGATCGCGCACGAATCGCAGGTGCACATCTTCCCGGCCTCGCATTACGTTGCCGGACCGGAACGTATGGAACGGGCGCTCAAAACCATCCAACAGGAACTTGACGAGCGTACCGCCGAATTGCATAAGCAAGGCAAGGAACTTGAAGCGCAGCGTCTCACCATGCGCACCACATACGATCTGGAAATGCTCTCGCAGGTCGGCACATGCTCCGGCGTGGAGAACTATTCGCGGCATTTCGACGGACGCGCGCCGGGCACGCCTCCGCACACGCTGCTTGACTTTTTCCCCGATGATTTCCTGCTCGTCATCGACGAATCACATGTCACCGTGCCGCAGATCGGTGCCATGTACGAAGGCGACGCGAGCCGCAAACGCACGCTGGTCGAACACGGTTTCCGCCTGCCGTCGGCAATGGACAATCGACCGCTCAAATGGCCGGAGTTCCAGGAACGCGTCGGTCAGACGGTGTACCTGTCGGCAACGCCCGGCGATTACGAACTCGGTTTGAGCGACGGCGTGGTCGAACAGATCATACGTCCGACCGGACTAGTCGATCCGCAGATCGACGTGCGGCCGGTGGAAGGGCAGATCGATGACCTGCTTGCCGAAATCAAAGACCGCGTGGCAAGGAACGAACGTGCGCTGGTCACCACGCTCACTAAGAAAATGGCCGAGGATCTGACCGACTATCTGCTGGAACGCGGCATCAAAGTCGAATATCTGCATTCCGATGTGGACACCTTGCGTCGTGTCGAACTGCTGCGTGAACTGCGTGAAGGCAAGATCGACGTCATCGTCGGCATCAACCTGCTACGAGAGGGCCTCGATCTGCCGGAAGTGTCATTGGTCGCAATCCTCGACGCGGATAAGGAAGGCTTCCTGCGTTCCTACCGTTCGCTCATCCAGACCATCGGCCGTGCGGCGCGAAACGTGTCCGGCACCGTCGTCATGTATGCGGACGACATCACCGAAGCCATGCGCAAGGCCATCGACGAGACCAACCGCCGCCGTGACATCCAGATCGCCTACAATAAGGAACATGGCATCGATCCGAAGCCGCTCATCAAGAAGATCTCCGATGTCAACGACATGCTCGCCAAGGAGGACGTCGACACCCAGACATTGCTCGGTACCGGATACCGAAACGCGGACAAAGCCGGCAATTCGCATCTCGGCGTGCCACATACCAGCAAGGAGGAATCCGGCAGGCGGCACGAGGAGATTCTCAAGGCCGGATTGCCCGCACAGGATCTAGCTGATCTCATTCGACAACTGTCCGAGCAGATGCATACCGCCGCAGAACAACTGCAATTCGAGCTTGCGGCTCGTCTGCGTGACGAGATCCGTGACCTGAAAAAGGAACTTCGGCAGATGACGGAGGCGAGCAAATAGTTCTCGACCGGTCATACGGCATCCGTACCATAGTGGATTATGGCTGAAACACCACTTGTTTTTGAAATCGCCACGTTTGCGGTGCTTGCCGTCTTCTTCGTGGTGGACCTGTTCATCATCGGGCGCAAGCCGCATGTGCCCTCCACCAAGGAATGCGTGCAGCATATCGCGTTCTTCGTGGTCATGGCGTTGATCTTCGGCGGACTCATGTGGTTCTTCGCCGGCTCGAAGCCTGCCATCGAGTTCTACTCAGGTTGGCTGACCGAATATTCGCTGAGCATAGACAACCTGTTCGTGTTTGTCATTATCATGTCGAATTTCGCGGTGCCGAAGGAACTACAGAAATTCGTGCTGTCAGTCGGCATCACCGTCGCGCTCGTACTGCGAGGCATGTTCATTTTGGTGGGCGCTGCCATCATCTCGCGCTTCACTTGGGTGTTCTTCCTATTCGGCGCGTTCCTCATCGTCACGGCCATCAAACTCGTCGCCGGGGGAGACGAGGACGAGGAATACCATGAGAACGCGTTGATTCACGCACTGCGCAAGGTCATCAAGATCACCGATGAATACGACGGCGAAAAGCTGCGTACTATCAAGAACGGTGTGAAGCATTGGACCCCGATGCTCATCGTGTTCCTGACCATCGGCACCACCGACGTGATGTTCGCTTTCGATTCGATCCCCGCCATTTTCGGCCTGACCAAAGATCCGTTCATCGTGTTCACGTCCAACGTGTTCGCATTGCTCGGTCTGCAGCAGCTGTACTTCCTGCTCGGAGAGCTGCTTGACAAGCTCGTCTATCTTCCGCTGGGCCTGTCCGTGGTGCTGGGCTTCATCGGCGTCAAACTCATCATGGAGGCCCTGCATGGCAATTCGCTGCCGTTCCTCAATGGCGGCCAGCCGATTTCCTGGGTTCCGGAAGTGCCCACATGGCTGTCGCTTGTCGTGATCGTTCTTGCGATCGGCGGTTCCGCTTTGGCAAGTGTTATTAAGATGCGCACCATGAAAGCGAACGAAAAGTGACAGTCCGGCAAACGTTGGGAGAATAGAGCTTTTCTATTCTCCTACGAAATTGTGAGCGCTCAGATCG
>NZ_JAHOJD010000011.1:0-83064 GCF_019129655.1 Bifidobacterium sp. MSK.17.10
GGCGATGGTACTGCACTCGAGAGGGTGTGGGAGAGTAGCACGCCGCCGCTTCACATGTTGGGCCTCCCGGTCGAGCCTTTGGCTCCCGGGAGGCCCCTTTTTTTATGCTCTCTTTTCGGGGTTCCCGGCGGGCGTCGCTCCGGGAACCCCCATTTTTTATCCCTGAACACAAGTAGAGCTCAAGCGTTTTATCGCAATGGGTTTATAGACTGGGCAACTATGCATTACTTCGTACCCAAACGTTGCACCGAGTCGAACAAGATTATGTATCACGACAAGGCAACGGCTCAGCAGGCCGCCGACCAGAGTTGGCGCGAACGCGGCACTGAGCTTTGGGTATACCGTTGCGATTTCTGCGGTACTTGGCATCTCACGCATCGCGATCCACAATCCAGCTACATGCATGTTCCGCTTAACCAGCAGCTCAAGCCACATTCCCGCAAGAAGGGCTACAAGCCCCGCAGAAGGTAATAGCAGAGCAATAGCAGGGCATAACAGGACAATACCGAGAATAAGGCAACATATAAAACCAAGGCCCGGCGGATTCATTGCAATCCACCGGGCCTTGCTGTATCAACCTCAAAGATACGTGTATACGGTCTACCGCTCCAAACGGAAGCCCTGTCGCTTCGCCTGCACGGCAACGGCCTTGGCGTTCACGCCCTCGTCGATCGCATTTGCCGCAATCTGGTCGCTGAACGCGTCCACCGGCCGTTCGGTATCGCGCAAATCGTAATACTTGTGCACTTCGGCGTCGAACGAATCCAAGCCGGACAGCAGCTTCTCATCGCTACTTGGATACTCGTTCTCGAAGAACTGCATGGAACGCGGCATACGCGGCTTGACGGCCGGCTCCTGATCGGGCTTGCCGATCGCAATGCCCAGCACCGGGTACGTGTATTCGGGCAGATTCAGTAGGTCGATCAGCGCGGGAACATCGTTGAGCAGCGAGCCGAGAATCACGCAACCCAAGCCGAGCGAGTACGCGGCCGTCTCCATCGCGTGCAGTGCCAGAACCGCGTCGTTCTGCGCCTGCGTGAAACGATAGCTGCCATTGAGCGTGAACGCGTCGGACGCCACTTCCACGCCCTTACGTGCGGCGATCGCGGCATTGCGATGCTCGTCCAGCACGAACACGTACAGCAGCGGCGCGGTCGCGATATACGGCTGCCCGCCGATTTCGGCGAGGCGCTTCTTGGCGGCTGGCTCGGTGACGCGGATGGCGGACCAGTCGTTCAGGAACTGGCTGCTCGCCGCATGCTGCGCCACGGTCTCCAACGTTTCGACGACGTCGTCCGGCAGCGGCTTCGGCTTGAATTTACGGATGGAACGACGCTCCAGCAGAGTGTCGACGGTTGCGTTATGAAGAATGTTGCTCATACCGCCATTGTTGTCCGCGCGGCGCGATTTTGCAAGGGAATCGGGCTAAATCCGTCTCCCTGTGAGAACATATCTACTTGAGACTGCTTTGCGATATTTGCGACGTATTTACTTGCGATGCGCCTGCCGTGCGTGCCGCCTGTCCACAATCGCCTTCGACCCGCGGCCGGACAGTTGCGATACGAGCGCGCCGAAACCGGCGGAAACCACGGCGAATACGATGCCGAGCGCCGCTTCCGCAGCCTCGTTCTTGGTACCGTCGGCACGGACGGCCTTGCGGCCGACGCTTTTCTTCCACACCATCTCGAACGCCTTGCCGAGCACCAGTCCGGCCAACGTGGGCACGACGGACTTGAAAATCTTATCGCCAAATGAATCGGGATCGTTCAGTCTCTGGTCGCGCATCGCATTCACCTTCTCGTCGACGGTGTGCAGGGCCGCCACCACGCGGTCCGCACTGGATTCCATATTCGGCATTTCACTCATGAAACCAGTGTAACGCGTCGGAAAACATGCCGGAATATGTGCGGGACACGTGGCGGAATGGGATGAAAACGCAGCTTGCGTCGGCTAGAGTAGAGACATGACTGAAACTCAACTGGGAGGCAATGCCGCTTCCGCAATCACCCCCGGCCGCTTGGTGCTGCTGCGTCACGGGCAGACCGTGTGGAGCGAATCCGGACAGCACACCGGCCGCACCAATATTCCGTTGACTGACATTGGCTGCGATCAGGCTCGTGCCGCCGGCGAACGGTTGCGTGAGGCGTTTCCCCAGGGTTTCGCGCAGGGGTGCATGTTCGCCAGTCCGTTGCGCAGAGCCCAGCAGACGGCGCAGCTGGCCGGATATGGCGATTTCGATGTGCTCCCTGAAATCGCGGAATGGGATTACGGCCGTGCCGAAGGGCGTACGCGCCAGGAAGTGAGTGCGGTGGGCGGTTTCGCTTGGGATGTGTGGCGCGACGGTCCGCAGGCACTTCCCGAATCGTTGGAAGGCGATTGGATTGAAACTTTGCCGAACGGCGAGCAGGTGCCCGTGCACAACGGTCCGGGTGAGACGGTGGAGGAAGCTGCGGCGCGCACACGTGAGGCGATCGCCACGGTCAAACCGTTGCTCGACGCTGGAAACGATGTGCTGCTGGTGGCGCATGCGCACGTTCTTCGTATCTTGACGTCGCAATGGCTCGGTGTTGATCCGCATTTCGCGCGGTTGCTGCGATTGGACACTGCGCATTATTGTGTATTAAGCCAATATAAAGGTGACAATGTCATCGAACATTGGAATTGCTGAATTATTGAACGGAACTATTTGATATCGCTGAATATTATGGCGGTCCCTCCTTGGAACCGCCTCTTTATTGCATGCATGACTTGCCACTTTGCTGCGGCGTGTCGCAAACGCTTGCATAAAAGTATGCTCTCTAAAAGTATTGAAAATAAATGATTTTCGGGATTTCTTTCGATGGTATGACGTCTGACTTTTGAATTCATTTTGCCTACGTTTGCAAAAATCGGGGGAATGCGGCATAATAGTGGTTGTTAGGAATCGTGATGACGCGATACCGCAAATTGTTTCCCAACGAGAAGCTGGGAACAGGAATGGAAGAGAAAGGTTCGATGATGAATCGTACTATTAAGGCAGCAGTTGGAATGGTCGCTATCGCGGCAATGTCTGTTGGCACGTTGGCTGCTTGCGGTGGTTCTAGCTCAAGTTCCGATAACGGCAAGGGCAAGGTGTACTTCCTTAACTTCAAGCCGGAATCCAGCGACGAATGGAAGAAGCTGGCCAAGGATTACACCAAGGAAACCGGTGTCGAGGTCAAGGTCCAGACCGCTGCTTCCGGTACATACGAACAGACTTTGAAGTCCGAGATCGCCAAGTCCGAGGCTCCGACCTTGTTCCAGGTCAACGGCCCTGTCGGCTACCAGAACTGGTCGTCCTACACCGAAGACATGTCCGATACTGAGCCGTACAAGCAGCTTATCAACAAGGATGTCGCCCTCAAGGATGGGGATAAGGTCGTCGGTGTTCCGTATGCCATGGAGACTTATGGCCTGATCTACAACAAGGATCTGCTGGCCAAGTACATTGCCACTGACGGCGCCAAGATCAAGAGCGTCGATGACATCGACAACTTCGATACCTTGAAGGCCGTGGCCGATGACATCCAGGCTAAGAAGGACCAGCTTGGTGTCAAGGGCGCGTTCACCTCCGCCGGTTTCGATTCCAGCTCCGACTGGCGTTTCAAGACCCATTTGGCTAACCTGCCGCTTTACTATGAGTTCAAGGATGACAACGTCACCAAGCAGCCGGAGACCATCAAGGGCACCTATCTGCCGGAATATAAGAACATCTTCGATTTGTATCTGAAGGACTCCACCACCGAGCCGACCCAGCTGAGCTCCAAGACCGGTGATGATTCTACCTCCGAGTTCTCCCTCGGCGAGGCTGCGTTCTATCAGAACGGCACTTGGGCATGGACCGATCTGCAGAAGGCTGGCATGAAGGCCGACTCCCTCGGCATGCTCCCGATTTACATCGGCGTCAAGGGCGAAGAGAAGCAGGGTCTGGCCACCGGTTCCGAGAACTACTGGTGCATTAACTCCAAGGCTTCCGACGCGGATAAGAAGGCCACCAAGGACTTCCTGAAGTGGGTCGTCACCAGCAAGACTGGCATCAAGTCTCTGTCCAGCGACATGGGCTTCACCACTCCGTTCAAGTCCTTCAGCGATGTCAAGTCCGACAATCCGCTGGTGCAGGCCGCTGTTGAAGATCAGAACTCCGGCAAGACTGCAGTCTCTTGGAACTTCACCATGATGCCGTCCGAAGAGTGGAAGAACAAGCTTGGTTCCGCCCTCCTTGAGTACGCTCAGGGCACCGGCGACTGGAACGCAGTCAAGAAGGCGTTCGTGGACGGTTGGAAGACCGAGTACGACGCTGTTCACTGATCACCGCTTGATCAAACCAATAACTGAATAGAACAACTGCGGCCGAGAGTTTTTCCTTTCCTTCTCTCGGCCGCAGTTGGTTGTGACGACATACACGAAGGGCCGTCATCGTAATTACTTGCGATGACGGCCCTTCGTGTATGTCGCTACGTTCGCTGTATGTTGCCGGAAAATCAGCTATGCAGACGAGCGGTGGTCGAACGGACGATCAGCTGCGCGGGGAACGTCTTGAACGGTTCGTCGAGCGGCTGCTTCTCGATTAGCGCGAGTGTCATGCGGGCCGCTTCGCGGGCCATCTCGACAGGGGTCTGACGGATGGTGGTCAGGCCGAGGTCGCGCGCGTAGACGCTGTCGTCGTAACCGATGATGGAGATGTCGTTCGGCACGGTGAAACCGTTGCGTTCCAGCTGGAACAGCAGCGGCACCGCGATGCCATCCTCCTGGCAGGCGATGGCCGTCGGCATGTGGTCGAGGCTGAGCAGCTGCGTCACGACCTTGCTGATCCTGTTCCTGCCAGCGTCGGTGACAAGCACGCGCGGTTCGACGCCGTTGGCCTGGCAGCATGCCATGAACGATTCGTAACGGCCCTGCACGCTGAAGTGCAGCGTCACTTCGCGGTCGGAACGGATGTAGACGATGTCGCGGTGGCCAAGCGTCATCAGATGGCGTGCGGCGAGTTCCGAACCCTGCTTGTCGTCGATGCGGACGGCGGCGTTGAAGCCGCGTTCTTCCGGCAGGCTTGAGTTGATGCCGATGATCGGCACGTCGATCGACCTGAGCTGTTCGATTTCGTTGCTGGCGATGTCGAAGGAAATGACGATCACGGCGTCGACGTTGCGGCGCACCGGCAGCATGTCGAAGAACTCGCTGCGTTCCTCGGTGCTGGACATCTGGTAGATGGAGATGTCGTAGCCCTCATCGTGGAAGACCTCGTTCAGACCTTCGATGATGGAGGAGCTGAACCATAGGTTGAGCCGGCCTGAGACGAGTACCGCGATACGCAGCGCACGGCCGGTTTTCAAGGCCGCGGCAGAACGCGAGATGGAGAAATTCAGCTTGTCCGCGGCCTTCATCACCTTGTCTCTGGTGGCTTTCGACACCAGGTCAGGGCGCGTGAAGGAACGAGAGACGGTGGAAATGGACACGTGCGCGAGTTGCGCAACATCCTGAATGCTACTGCTTTTCATCGAGTCCCCTGTACAGTGATTGCTTGAATAATGTAATGCTACCTCCCCTCACCATTAAGACCGTGTTCTTGTCCAATTTGCAACTTATTCATTACAAACGTTTTCATAAAGCGGTGGTAGTTGGGCATTGCGTGGAATATAAGCGTTCTCTAGAGATGGTTTTGGTGACAACGTTTCATATTTTGCCGTGCGTGACATACGAAAATGACAACGTTTGACATTTGCAGTCATGCCGTTTATCATGACTGATGTAAGCACTGGAGAAACAGGAAACAATGCTGTGGATGGTTCCTCTGGGGAATGGAATTCCCGCCCGCGTTGACGCGGTACGCGGAATGGAGAAGGAAAGAAAGCAGGCAGGCTATGATCAGCATGGCTGGCAAGGCGATACGAAAGTGGTGGGCGCTCTTCGCGCTGCCAACGTTCGCCGCGTTCATCATCGGGTTTGTGATCCCGTTCATCATGGGTGTGTATCTGAGCTTCTGCAAGTTCACCACCGTCACCGACGCCGAATTCGTCGGTCTGAAAAACTACAAGAGGGCTTTTGCCGATAAGGAGTTCCTGCACGCGCTGGGCTTCTCGACGGCACTGACCATCATCACGACGATCGTGATCAACGTAGTCGCGTTCGCCATCGCATACATGCTGACCAAGGCCATCAAGGGCTCCAACATCTTCCGTTCGGTGTTCTTCATGCCGAACCTCATCGGTGGCATTATCCTGGGCTACATCTGGATGCTGCTGCTCAACGGCATTCTCGCTCACTGGGGCCGCGCGTTGACGTATAGCGCAACCTACGGCTTCTGGGGCTTGGTCATCTTGGTGTGCTGGCAGCAGATCGGCTATATGATGATTATCTACATCGCAGGCATGCAGTCGCTGCCGACCGACGTGCTCGAAGCGGCTTCCGTGGACGGCGCAAACGGCACCCAGACCATGTTCAAGATCATCATTCCGCTGATGATGCCGTCGATCACCGTATGCTCGTTCCTGTGCGTCACCAACGGCTTCAAGCTGTACGATCAGAACCTTGCATTGACCAACGGCGCTCCGTCGAACATGTCTGAAGGTCTGGCAATGAACATTACCCGCACGTTCTATGGCCGTATGGGCTGGGAAGGCGTCGGCCAAGCGAAGGCAGTGCTGTTCTTCATTCTGGTGGCCATCGTGGCGCTCATCCAGAACAAGCTCACCACGAGCAAGGAGGTGGAGGCATGAACTCCGGAGAAAAAGTCAAGCACGGCGCACTGTGGTCCGTACTGTTCGCGGTGGTTTCGCTGGCGTGGATCTTCCCGATCGTGCTGGTGATCATCAACTCTTTCAAGCAGAAGGCGTATATTTCTCGTAACGCGTTCTCCCTGCCGACCGGTAAGGCGTTCGTTGGACTTGAAAACTATACGCGTGGCCTCGAAACCACGAACTTCTTCGCCAGCTTCGGCTGGACCCTGCTCATCACTGTCGGTTCCGTGGCGCTGATTCTGGTGTGCACTTCGATGTGCGCATGGTGGATCGTCCGCGTGAACAACTGGGCTGCAAAGCTGCTGTACACGTTGTTCCTGTTCAACATGATTGTACCGTTCCAGATGGTCATGTTCACCCTCTCCAAGCTGGCCGATATGCTCAAGCTCAACACCCCGTGGGGTCTGTGCTTCGTGTATCTGGGCTTCGGCGCTGGTCTGGCCGTGTTCATCTTCACCGGTGTGGTTAAGGGCATTCCGGAATCGCTGGAAGAATCCGCCATGATCGACGGCGCTTCCGTGCCGCGCATCTTCTTCCAGATCGTGGTGCCGATCATGAAGCCGTCCATTGTGTCCGTGGCTATTCTGCAGGCCATGTGGATTTGGAACGACTACCTGCTGCCGTACCTGACGCTCGATTTGAGCAAGTACAAGACCATTTCCGTGGCGGTGCAGTATCTGAAGGGCGGCTATGGTTCCGTGGATATGGGCGCCATGATGGCATGCCTAGTTATGGCCATCATCCCGATCATCATCTTCTACCTGATCTGCCAGAAGTACATCGTGAAGGGTGTTATGGCTGGAGCCGTTAAGGGCTGATCTTCGATCAGCCCTTAGGGAACAGCGCAGTGCGCTGTTCCCAGGCTCCAGCCCGAGCGGCTATGCCGCGAGGGTAACGTTGAGCCCGCGCGTAGCGCGGTCCTTAATTGCAGGGCCGAAGGCGGCGCGGTGAAGGGCTGATTTTCACCCAGAAAAATTTAAGGGACTGATGCGAATCAGTCCCTTTTTTCGTGCCTAATTACTTGCTGATGTACTTGCGGAAGACATGCTCGAGAATCGGCGAATGCAGCATCAGCATCGTGCCATACCCCAGTATGAGCAGCAGGAACAGGCCCTGCGGCATGTAAACCCAGCTGGCCACGAGCAGCGCCACGTACACCGCGTCGATCGCAACCAATGCCAACGTGTGGCCGATGTTGCTCACGCCGAACACAAAAGCGTTGCCAAGCGTGCGCCAAAACGAGTTCTCGAACCGTGCCTGCAACGCCCACACCCATTCAAAACCGATGAGCCACACAATCGTCAACGCGAATTTCGGAATGAGCAGCGGCGTGATCTGCAGCACGATCCACGAGTAGACGCACAGCGTGCCGGTCGTGCCGAAAATCAGCCAATAGCCGGTCGATTTCGCAAAATTCGAACGGAACGACTTGAAATAATTGCGCGTCGCCGTGCCTTCGCCGGACAGCGTGCGACGGACGGCGTCGTGGCCGGCGGTCAGTGCCGCGCCGATCGTGATGATCGGAATGCTGGTGACGAGCATCAGAATGTTGATCCAGATCACGTCGACGGCGTCGCTCAGGCCGCGCATAAAGCCGGAATCGGGGGAGAGGAACTTCATAATCGCCTTTCGTATGGCATCCGTATAGCAACGTATGCAAGTCGGATCTTCTTGCGATTCTACTCGACGCACGCCATCTTGCGATTGGCCGGTTTGCGCCGTGCGGTCGATCGTGTGGTCGGTCGGTTTGTGCGGCGCGTTCGGCTGTACGAACGGCGATGCGGCTGACCGGTTTGTGTGGCGCGGTCGGTCGTGCGGTCGGCGACACGATCTGATGGTTTGCGCAGCGCGAACGACGGCACGAACGATCGCACCGCCGGCCGGTCTGCGCAAACGGAAACGCGATTGCCCGCGCGCCCCCGCAGCAGACGCCCTGCAATGCTATCGTTGTCAGCGGTACAACGGTTGCAGGCACAGACGAAAGGGGCATAATGACCGCGAACAACATGCGTGACGATTGGTGGAAGCAAGCCGTCGTCTACCAGATCTACCCGCGCAGCTTCAAAGACGTGAACGGCGACGGGTTGGGAGACATCGCCGGCGTCACCGAGAAAATGGATTACCTGAAGAATCTCGGCATCGACGCGATCTGGCTGAGCCCGTTCTACCCGTCCGACCTGGCCGACGGCGGCTACGACGTGATCGACTACCGCAACGTGGACCCGCGCCTCGGCACCATGGCCGATTTCGACGCGATGGCCGCCGCCGCGCATGAAGCCGGCATCAAGGTGATCGTCGACATCGTGCCGAACCACACGTCCAACAAGCACAAGATGTTCATCGAGGCGCTCGCCGCCGGCCGAGGTTCGGCCGCACGCGACCGCTACATCTTCCGCGAAGGCCGCGGCGAGCACGGCGAGCTGCCGCCGAACGACTGGCAGTCGCTGTTCGGCGGCCCGGCGTGGCAGCAGGTCGATGACGGACAGTGGTACCTGCACATGTTCGCCAAGGAGCAGCCGGATCTGAATTGGAAGAATCCGGACGTGCACGAGGAATTCAAGAAAACGTTGAGATTCTGGTCCGACCACGGCACCGACGGCTTCCGCATCGACGTGGCGCACGGCTTGGCCAAGGACCTCGATTCCGTGCCGCTGGCCGACATGGATCCGGCCGCGGTGCAGCATGTGCTGCCGGCGGACGGCGCGTTCAGCCCGCTGTGGGATCGTCCGGAAGTGCACGACATCTACCGCGAATGGCGTCAGGTGTTCAACGAGTACAATCCGCCGCGTTTCGCCGTCGGCGAGGCGTGGGTGAAGGCCGAATCGCAGCATCTGTACGCGTCCACCGACGAGCTCGGCCAGGTGTTCAATTTCGAGTTCGCCGAAGCCAACTGGTTCGCCGACGAGTTCCGTACGGCCATTGCTGACGGCTTGCGCGCCGCCGAGGAAACGCACGGTTCCACCACGACGTGGGTTATGAACAACCACGATGTGCCGCGCAGTCCGTCGCGTTTCGGTCTGCCGCAGGTGAAGGATGCTCCGTACCACCAGCTGGCGCACGATTGGCTGTTGCGTGACGGAGAGACCTACCGCGAGAATCGTGAGCTCGGCACCCGTCGCGCCCGCGCAGCCGCGCTGATGGAACTGGGCCTGCCGGGTTCCGCCTACGTGTATCAGGGCGAGGAACTGGGCCTGTTCGAAGTGGCGAACATTCCGTGGGATCGTCTTGAGGATCCGACGCCGTTCAACACCCGTCGCAACTTCACCGACAAGGGTCGTGACGGGTGCCGTGTGCCGATGCCGTGGAAGGCTGCCGATTGCGGCGAACCGGCTTCGTGGAGCCCGGACTTCATCACCGGCGGCACGTTCGGTTTCGGCCCGGAGCAGGGCGATTCCGCCGACGCGCACCTGCCGCAGCCGGCCTGGTTCAAGGATTTCGCGGCCGACGTCGAGGCCGATGACAACGGTTCCATGCTGCACTTGTACCGCAAGCTGTTGCAGTTGCGACAGACGGTGCTGACGGCAACCGGAGACACGTCCGCCGACCTGCTGGACATGGGCGATACGGTGGTCGCCTACTCGCGTCCGGCCACGGAAGGCCGTCGATTCCTGTCCGTCACCAATTTCGGCGACGAGCCGATCGCCCTGCCGGACGATGCGGTCGCCATCGCCAATTCCGTGCCGTTGACGGACGATGGCAAGCTGGATAGCGACGCCTCAGTCTGGCTGCTGCTGGGCTGATCGACCGCTGAACCTGGCCGCTCCCAAATCGCCTTGCATATATGAAAAATTCCGGCCCTCCACAAGGAGGACCGGAATTTTGGTTTGTAAGGAAAGGGGAATGGTAAGTCTAAACGCTACTTCTCGCCGTTCATGATGGCGGCAAGCGATTGCACACGCGGCAGATCGAACACCTCATCGGTGTGCACCACCTTGAGGTCCGGGCCTGCCAGCGGCACACGCCAGTTGGAGTATTCACTGGACGTGCCCGGCTGGTTCTGCGTGCGCGTCTCGCCCACGCCATCCACCAGCGCGGCCTGCAGCAGCACGGACGGCGACTTGAGCAGCATCTTGTGCATCGCCTCGACGATTTCCTGGATGTGGCCTTCCACATCGCCCGCCACTTCCGGCGTGATCAGGCCGGACTCCACGAGACGGTCCATCATCGCGTCGCGTTCGTCGGTGGCGGAAGCCTGGAACTCCTCGACCGGGCCGGACAGCAGGTGCAGCTGTTCGCGCAGCTTGACGTGCTCGAACTGCAGGTAGCCGGCGGTCGGCGGCAGGTCGTGCGTGGTGACGGAAGCCAGCGCGTACTTGCGGTACGTGGACGGATCGGCGTACGGGTCGCCGGCGTTGGGGGAGTCGTCCACGCGGGCGAACCATTCCACCATGCAGCCCAGCAGGCCGTGCTCGCCGAGTACCGTGCGTACGTAATCAGGCACGGTGCCCAGATCCTCGCCGACCACCAAACCGTTCACGCGGGACGCTTCAATGGTCAGGATCGCGATCATCGCCTCATAGTCGTACGTAACGTACGCGCCACCGCGCGCGCCTTCGCCCTGCGGAATCCACCACAGACGGAATAGGCCGAGTACATGGTCGATGCGCACCGCGCCCGCGTGCGAGAACATGTTGTGCACCATCTCGCGGTACACGCCATAACCAGTTTTGGCCAGATAATTCGGATTGAACGGCGGCTGGCCCCAATCCTGACCCTGCTGGTTGTAGAAGTCCGGTGGGCAGCCCACGGTTACGCTGCCTACTGCGAAACGTTCCGGATTCCACCACACGTCCGCGCCGAGCGAGTGCACGCCCACGGCCATATCCTGCATGAGGCCGAGTGCCATACCGCTGTCACGGGCGGCGTTCTGCGCGGCTGTCACCTGCTCGTCGGCGATCCACTGCAGCCAGCATTCGAAATCGACCATATCGGCGTGCTCGCGCATGAGCTCCACCACTTCAGGCGAATCGCGGTTCGTGTCCTTGAACCACGTGCCTTCCCACGGCGCGCCCCACACCTGGAACGCCACCGACCATGCGGCGAACGCGCGCAGATCCGGACCCGCGGCCTCCTTGAACGCGTCGAACGCGGCCTGACGCTCGACGGAACGCGGCACGTTGTACACAAGCTGCAGCGCCTGGCGCTTGTGCCACCAAGCGGAATTGATGTCGAGCGGCTCGATACTGTCGTTGGCTGGCGAGACTTCCGCGTGCAGACGCGCCACTTCGGCCTGGTCCGCCTCGTTGAGTTCCGCATATTCAGCGATATCCTGCGGACGGATGTACGTCACATTGAGAAAACGACGCGATTCGGGAAGATACGGCGACGGCTCCAGCGGCGGCACCGGCGCGGTGGCGTGAATCGGGTTGATAAGCATGAAATCGGCATGCGATTTCGTTGCCGCGTCGGACAGCAGCAGCTTCAGATCGCCATAGTCGCCCACGCCCCAGGATTCAGCGGAACGGATGGAATACATCTGTGCCATCCAGCCCCAACGTTGCTTTTCCGCTACTGCTGGCGGCAGTTCGATGCGTGCCGGTGCGCAGATCAGCGCGGCTTCGGCGTGCAGCGGGCCGGCATCGACGGCCAGCGTGTGGTAGCCGGCGGGAATATCGTCCGGCAGCGTCAGTTGCAGCGAGCCGTCATCTGCGTTCGAGCCCGTCAGATACGCGGTCAGATCGCCCGCATATTCCGTGCCGTCTTCCAACGTCAGCTTCAGCGCCACGTCGTTTCCTTTCGCGCGGATTGGCGTGACGGCTTCCTTGCCGATGAACTTCACGACGGTCGGCTCAACAAGTGTGTCTGCGATGCGCTGCTGGGTCGCCGCATAGGAGGCGGTGATCGCTTCGTCGCTGGATGCGTCCACGCCGAGTGCGGCCAATACGGAGACGAGCACTTCGTCGCGGATTTCCACATAGGTGCCGAGCTGGTCGATATACGACGTGGAAATGCCATTGAGCTTGGCGAGCTGGATAAGAGGCCGTGCGATGCGTTCTGCGCTTTCGGTCTGCTGGGTCTGTGTCATAGGTCCCTTCTTTCCGCGCCGTTTGTGACGGCTGACATGCTACATTGCTTGCGATTGCCGCAGCTTCGATGCTGGTGGCATTCGCACCAAAGATAACTATATCACGGTATGATATCGTTTTCAAAGCGTGTTTTGCGGTAAGAGAGTGTTGCTATATTGCGATTTTGCTCTAATTTCAGGAATATAGATAACCGGAATTGTTTTTCCATATTGACTATCGTTTGCAATACGAAGGCGCAGCGCTCCGCATTGCAAACGATTATTCCAACGGGGCATTGCTCGTCTGCTACTCGGCTTCGAGAATTGCAAAGCTTTGCAGACCTAGACGCAGCGAAGTGCCGCTAATTTCGTTTTCGCCGATGCTGAAAATCGTCCGATAACTACCATCTGGTAACTGCAAAGCTTTGCAATCGCGGCTTGGATTGACGGCTATGATCAGCTTCTGCAGGTGGGTGGAACGCTCGAAAACGAACACTCTATCGCGTTCGATTGCATGGAACGTAGCCCCCGACCGTAAGGCGTCGCATTCCCCCTTGACGTGGAGTATGGAGCGCACCGTATGCCACAGTGATTCGGCGTCGGCCTGCTGTGCGGCGACGGTCGGGGCGTCGGCGGACGGGTCGGCGGGCAGGTAGCTGCCACCGGTCACATCGCCAGCCCGAGTGTCCGATTCTGCAGAATCGGACACGTGAAGTGCTCCGGATGCGTCGTTCGCACCCCACTGCATCGGTGTGCGCGAACCGGTGCGCACGTAGCCGCCTTCTTTGCCGGGCAGTGCGCGGTATCGCATGCCGATTTCGTCGCCGTAATACAGGAACGGCACGCCCGGCATCGCGAACAGCGTGCAGTATGCCAGGGCGATTTCGCGCTGCGACAGTCGCGGCGCCACGCGTGCGGTGTCGTGGTTGCAGGTGATGAAATTAAAATTTCCGTCGGCCGTTTCCGCTTCGCGCAGACGCGGCTCGTACTCGTCCAGGAATTCGCTGATCGGCGTGCCGGAATCGGCGTTGAAATAGCTCTTGTCGCCCTTGCGGCTCAACGGGTCGTCCACGTTGCGCAACAGCATGTTGTAGCCGTTGGGAACGCCGTCCCAACGCCAATCGAGATAGAAATCCATGTCGAAGCCGGCGGCCATCGACTCCTCTGGCCGTCCCCATTCCGAAACGAACGCGGCTTCGGGGAAGGCCGGGCGGATCCGGGCGAACATGTACTGCCAGGTGCGGATGGTGTAAGGCTTGCCCTCATCGTCCTTTTTGACGAGGCTGTCGGCCATATCCACGCGGAAGCCGTCTGCGCCACGGGAAAGCCAGAACCGCATGACGTCCACCATCGCGTCGCAAGTGGCCTTCGCGTCCGGACCAAGGGCTGGCTTCTGCCAGCTACGTTCGGGGTGCGCGAAACCGTAGTTGAGCGCCGGCTGGCATTTGAAGAAGTTCAAGATGTAGGTACCGTTGCGGGGCGATTCGCCGCCGATGAATGGCAGTCCGTCGCCACCGGAGATCCATGAGTCTGTCCAGATGTAGCGGTCGGAATAATTGTTTCGCTCGACCTTGCAACTGCGGTGGAACCACTCGTGTTCCTCGCTGGTGTGGCCTGGCACGAGATCGAGGATCACGTGCATGTCGCGCCGGTGGGCGGCGTCGAACAACGCAATGAGATCGTCGTTGGTGCCGTAGCGTGATGCCACCTTTTTGTAGTCGCGCACGTCGTAGCCGGCGTCTTTGAATGGCGAGTCGAAACAGGGATTGAGCCAGATCGCGTTGCATCCGAGATCCTTGATGTATTCCAGTTTTAAAGTGATTCCGGGGATGTCTCCGATGCCGTCGCCATTGGAGTCGACGAAGGACTGTGGATAGATTTCATAAAAAATTGCGTCGGCAAGCCATTTGGGGTGGGGGTGTTTCGCGGGGGGAAGCATGAGGGTGTGTCTCCTTGATATTTCGCGGTTTGCGGTGTTTCTTTGAAACAATCATAACGCTGAATTGCAAACGTTGGCAGAAACGTGCTACACTAACAATCACTGATACATTTTTGGTGGCCCCAGTGTTGTTGGTAATCATCCAAGAACGATGATGTGAACGTATGCAGGGTTTTGGTCCGTACCATTTAACCGGAGATGTTGAGGAACACAAGGTTATGTGAGGAAAGGAAGATCAATGAAGATCGATTGGAAGAAGGCAATCGGACTTACTGCTGCCGTTTCTATGCTGGTTCCGCTCGCTGCGTGCGGTGGCTCCTCCGACGGTGGCGATAAGAACGCTTCCGGCTCCACCGAGGCCGTCACGCTGAGCGTGTGGGCCCCGCAGGAAGACCAGGCCAAGGACACCAACTGGCTGGGCAAGGTCGAAGAGAACTTCGCCAAGGCGCATCCGGAATACAATATCACGTGGAAGAATGACGTGGTCTCCGAAGGCGATGCTTCCAAGCAGGTCAGCACTGATCCGTCCGCGGCGGCCGATGTCTATATGTTCGCTTCCGATCAGTTGGGTGTTCTAATGGACGCCAAGGCCATTGGCCAGCTGGGCACCGACGCTGAGAAGCAGGTGAAGGAACAGAACGGCGACCTCGAAGTCAACTCCGTCACCGGCACCGATGGCAAGCTCTATGGCGTGCCGTACACCGACAACACGTGGTTCATGTACTACAACAAGTCCAAGATCACCGAGGATGAGGCCAAGGACTTCGATACCATCCTTTCCAAGGCCAAGGTCGCGTTCTCCCTGCAGAATTCTTGGTACATCAACGGCTTCTATGATGGCCTGAGCCTGTTCGGCGAGAAGGGCAATGATGCTGACGCAGGCATGGTCTTCCCGAAGGACGGCGCCGATATCACCTCTTATCTGGTTGATGTGGTCGCCAACCCGAACTTCTCCAACGACGATGGCGCTTCCGGCCTCGCAGCCATCAAGGATGGCTCCGCCGACGTGCTGTTCTCCGGTACCTGGTCCGCTAAGGACGTGAAGGAGGCCCTGGGTGACAACTACGCCGCCACCTCTCTGCCGACCTTCACCGTGAACGGCCAGAAGAAGCAGATGAAGTCCTTCGCCGCCACCAAGGCCGCTGCTTACAACCCGAACGCCAAGAACCCGAAGGCCGCCGCTCAGTTCGCGGCTTACCTCGGCTCCACCGAAGCTCAGAAGCTGCACTACGAGATGCGCGCCATCCCGCCGACCGACAAGTCCCTGTCTGATCTGACCACCGACGACGTCGCAGCCAAGGCCCAGGCCGACACCATGGCCAACACCGCCCTCCTGCAGTCCGGTCTGTCTGGCATGAACGATTGGTGGACTCCGGCCGAAACCTTCGGCAAGGCCCTGGTCAACAAGGAAATCACCAAGGACAACGCTGCCGCCAAGTACCAGGATTGGGTCAAGCAGGCCGGTGGCAAGATCGCTGAGTGAAATCAGTAATTCTAAAAATCCAATAACTGAAGAATGCAGGTGGTTGGCACTGCCAAATCCCCCCAGCCATCCTGCAGCTTTGAGAGACGCTTCGAGTCGCGGTGTCTCTCTCCACTTTGCATAGTGGCTCACTCCTCCTCCGAGCTTTGCATTCCCGGGCAAGGTTTTTAAATTCTCCTTCCCCTTGTCCGGGAGCAAAGCTTTTTTTATCTTTCAATATCCATATGAGAGGGCAGTCGAAATGACAGCAACAACTCTTTCCCCGCGGGAGATGAAGCGCCTTCGGAAGCAGGGTGCTGATTATGTTTCTCCGTCGCCTTACACGGTAAGGGCGGCGTTCCGGCGTGGTGACCTGTTCACTAAGCTTTCCGCAGTGGTGTTTGGTCTTGGCGATATCGTGCGCAAGCAGTATGTCAAGGGCATTGCCATGCTGGCGCTGGAAATCGCATACTTCGTGTTCATGGCAATCAATGGTGTGGACTATCTTTCCAAGTTGCCGACCTTGGGCACCAATGCAGGCGGCAAGAAGCTGGTCGACGGCTTCTGGGTCTACACCGAACCTGACCGTTCCGTGGTCATCCTGTTGTACGGTGTCGCCACTCTGGTTATCACCGCTGCCTTCATCGGCCTGTGGGTCATGTCCGTGCGCTCTGCATACAAGTCCCAGGTGCTGCTCGAGGAGAACGGCAAGGCTCCGAGCTTCATGGACGATGTCCGCGAGCTGCTCGATGCCAAGGCTCACGTCCTGCTGATGTTCCTGCCCACGCTGGGCATTGCCGTGTTCACTGTGCTTCCGTTGATCTTCATGATTTCCATGGCATTCACCAGCTATGACCACAAGCACCTCGTGCTGTTCCACTGGGTCGGCTTTGAGAACTTCGCCAAGGTCTTCTCCAACAGCGGCGGCACCGTTAACGCCGCACTGTTCGGACGCGTGCTGGTGTGGACCTTGGTCTGGGCCTTCTTCGCCACCTTCCTGAACTTCTTCTTCGGCATGTTCGTGGCCATGATCATCAACCGCAAGACCACCCATTTCAAGGGTTTCTGGCGTGCCTGCTTCTCCATGTCCATCGCCGTTCCGCAGTTCGTGTCCCTGCTGGTCATGCACACCATGCTCCAGCCGCAGGGTGCGGTGAACCGCATGCTGCAGACGTGGGGTTGGATTGACGGCCCGCTGCCGTTCTTCACCGACGCCACTTGGGCCCGTGTCACCGTAATCGTCATCAACCTGTGGGTCGGTATTCCGTACACCATCATGCAGATCACTGGTATTCTGCAGAACATTCCGGCCGATCAGTATGAGGCGGCGAAGATCGACGGTGCCAACTGGTGGCAGATCTTTACTAAGATCACCATGCCGTACATTATCTTCGTGCTCACCCCGTATCTGATCACCACCTTCACGGGCAATGTGAACAACTTCAACGTCATTTACCTGCTGTCCGGCGGCGATCCTACGCCATTGGGCGATTCCGCAGGCTCCACTGATTTGCTTATCACCTGGCTGTACAAGCTGACCGTGGACAAGCAGGATTACAATCTCGGTGCCGTGATCGGCATCATGACCTTCGTCGTGTTGGCCATCGTTTCGCTGATCACCTACCGCAATTCCGGCTCCTATAAGAATGAGGAGGCATTCCGATGAGCAACAAGCATTCCGCAACCAAAGTGGAAAGCCACGGCCTTCTGCACGACCAGAAGATCCGCCGTATCACCGGCGACGTGTTCGCCCACTTGTTCCTGGCCATTCTGGCCGTCATCTGGCTCGTCCCAATCGTATGGGTGTTCGCGGAGTCGTTCAATAAGAACACCGCCCCGTACACCAGCTCCTTCTTCCCGAAGGAGTGGACTCTGGACAACTATAGGGTGCTGTTCACCGACCGCAACGTGTTGGACTTCCCGAAGATGTTCGGCACCACGTTCATCATCGCCTGCTTCACCTGTGCGATTTCTCTGATCTTCGTGCTCTCCGTGGCATACTGCATGAGCCGTATGCGTTTCCGTGTGCGCAAGACTTTCATGAACGTTGTGCTGATTCTTGGCATGTTCCCGGGTATCATGGCCGTCACCGCCATCTACTTCATCTTGAAGGCCTTGGGCCTGTCAAGCGGCACCATGACTACCGTGGCGTTGATTCTCGTGTACTCCGCCGGTTCCGGCGCTGGCTTCTACGTGATGAAGGGCTATATGGACACCATTCCGACCTCGCTGGACGAAGCCGCCCTGCTCGACGGTTGCACCCGTTTCCAGGTGTTCCATAAGATCATCATCCCGATCTGCAAGCCCATGATCGTCTACCAGGCCATCATCGGCTTCCTGACCCCGTGGCTCGACTTTGTCATGGCCAAGGTGATCTGCCGTACGCAATCCAACTACACCGTGGCATTGGGCCTGTGGCTCATGCTGCAGAAGGAATATATCCAGAACTGGTTTGCCCGCTTCGCCGCGGCCGCGGTCGTGATCTCCGTTCCGATCGCCATCCTGTTCATTGTGATGCAGCGCTTCTATCAGGAGTCCATGTCGGGCTCCGTGAAGGGCTAAAGAAAGGCAAAGGATATGACGCTCGTAGACAGCTTCGCACAGCCGAACACGAGCGTCGCCGAACCGTTCCCGCTGTGTCTGGAACGGCCGCTGGGTGCCGTTGTTACTGAAACCGGCACCCAGTTCGCTCTCTGGGCTCCTTCCGCACAGAAGGTGACCCTGAGACTGTTCTCGCGTGGCTCCATGGGGGAAAGCGGCGACGCTCTGATTGGACAGTACACGATGCGTCCGGAATCCGATGGTTCCTGGACGTACGATTTCGCCGACAACATGCACGGCGTGTATTACGACTTTTTGATCGAACGCGATTGCGGTTCCGTCGACCGCATCGCCGACCCGTGGGCGCGCGGGGCCGGTGTGAACGGCCGGCGCAGCATGGTCGTGGACTTCAGCCGCACCAATCCGGATGGTTGGTACCGCGACCATATGCCGGACGTGCCGCTTGCGCAGACGGTGGTCTGGGAAACCCATGTGGGCGATTTCAGCAATGATCCCGCCGGCGGTTTCCCCGAATCGCATCGGGGCAAGTATCTGGCGTTCACCGACGACGGTACGTCTCTGGACGGGCATCCCGACTTTCCCACGGGCATCGCATATCTCAAGAAACTTGGCGTCACCGCGGTGCAGCTCATGCCGATTTACGATTTCGGTTCCGTGGACGAAGAGACCTGCGATCGCTACAACTGGGGGTACGATCCGGTCAATTACAACGTGCCGGAAGGCTCGTATTCCACCAATCCGTTCGACGGGTCGGTGCGCATCCGCGAAGTGAAGCAGATGGTGCAGGCGCTGCACAACGCCGGCATCAAAGTGATCATGGACGTGGTCTACAACCACATGTTCTCGCCCGATAATTGGTTTGAGCGGTCGGTGCCGGACTATTTCCTGCGCCGTAAGCCCAACGGCGCGCTGGCCAACGGATCCGGCTGCGGCTGCGATATGGCCACCGAACGCAAGATGTTCCGCCGGTTCATCGTGGAATCCGTGACGTTCTGGGCGCGCGAATACCACATGGACGGCTTCCGTTTCGACCTGATGGGTCTGATCGACGTGGACACCATGAATGCCGTGCGTGCTGCTCTGGATGAGATTCCCGGCCGTGGACGCGACATTCTCATGTACGGCGAACCGTGGTCCGCGGGCGCCACCGCGCCGCTGCCCAGCGACACCGTGCTGGCTGACAAGTCAGGCCTGTCGAAGCTTGACAGTCGCATCGGCCACTTCTGCGACACCACGCGAGACACCATCAAGGGCCATGTGTTCTTCTCGGACCGCCCGGGTTATGTGAACGGTGGCATGCACGAGAACGTAGCGGCTGCGCGTGAGGCCGTGGACGCGTGGCGTCGCGGCAAACATTCGGAAGGAGTGGCAGGCCAGGTCATTCAATACGTGTCCGCGCACGACGACCTCACGCTGTGGGACAAGTTGTGCGCGAGCTTTGCGGCTGGTTCGTTGGGCAGCACCGTGGCCGAAGGCGTTAACGAAAACACCGTGGATGTGCCAAAAGTCATGTATGACGCCGATTTCTCGGCGGAAGGGCTGGCCGGTGTCGGTCCGCAGATTGCGGCCGCGCTGACCGACGTGATGGACGCCAACAAGCTGGCTGTGGGTATCACGCTTACCTCCGCTGGCATCCCGTTCATGCTGTCCGGCGAGGAGTTCGCGCGTACCAAATTCGGCAGCTCTGATTCTTACGATTCCGCCAAAGAGCTTAACTGGCTCGATTGGAACCGTGCATGGCAGAAGCGCGATTTGATTGAGTATTACGCGAAGTTGATTGCATTGCGCAAGTCTGATCCACAGTGGTTCGACGGCAATCGCAATATCGTCGATACGGAAGGCGACGAACTCGTGTTCCGCGTCGGCGATTATCTGATGGCCGCCAATCCAGGCAGACACGTCGGCGTTATTGACGTGGCCGTAACGGGTTTGGAACCGATTGGCGGAATACGGAGATACTGGTGTGGTCTCGGCTCGTCCGTCAGTCCGGTGGAAGGCAATGTGAGCGCAGGTGATGGCGATTATTTGATTGTTCCACCGCATACGTTTGCAATCTGGCGGTTGCAGTAATACTCTCAGTAGGGAAGCTACAAAACGGCGACCGCAAAGCTGCGGTTGCCGTAACAGATACGGCAATGGGGCAGGAAAACCAGAAAGGATACGACAGTGGGAATCGGAGCGCGCAATCCGCGGTACGAGGTGGTGTTTTTCGACCTGTACGGAACGCTGATCGACATTCGTACCGATGAGCAGAGCGAGGCCGCATGGCAGGCGCTGTACGATTGCGTGACCGAATTGGGCGCGCAGTACGAATCCGTCGACGTGATGCGCGACCAGTTCGAAAAGCTCGAAGCCCGCGAAATGGTCCACCAAGCCGACCGTGCAATCGTTCGCAACGGGTGGGACGAATTCGACATCCTGCCGGTCTACCGGTCCCTGCTCATGAATCGCAGCGAGGAAGCGGAAAAGAAACTCGCGCTACCGCAGGCCGCGCTGAAAGCCGCATGGGCGTTCCGCCAAGGCAGCACCAGCCTGTTCCGGCTGTACCCCGGCGCGCTCGACATGATCGAACAACTGCAGGACGCCGGCATGGTCGTGGCGCTGCTGAGCAACGCGCAAGCCTGCTACACACGCCCCGAACTGGAAGAGACCGGCCTTGCCAGCATACTGGACGACGTGATCATCTCCAGTGAAGAGAAAATCCGCAAGCCCGCACGCGACCTGTACATGCTGGCGCTCGACCGTGAATTCGTCACCGCCAAGCACGCGCTCATGGTCGGCAACGACGAGCGCAACGACATCATCGGCGCCAATTCCGCCGGCCTCGACGCGGCATACTTCCGCACGGAAATTTCACCGGCGGACGACCCGGACGTTTCGGCACATGCGGTATGTTCGTTTACCGGAGCCGACTACGACGGGCTGCTGAAATTCGTGCTGGACGCATAAGGCGCGCGGTGGGCGCTGAGCTTAAATCGCATGGGACGTGCGGGAAGCCGCTGTGGCGTGCGGGAAAGTCGCAAGTCGTAAAAGGCATACGTGCGTAAGGCGTGCGTAAGGTGCACGTGCCACGTGCGACGCGCGGAAAAATCGCAATAGGAGGACATATGGAAGGCTATGCCGAGCAGGGAGCTCGAACCGATTCGACCGACCAAATCGGATTCGGCGGCGCTCGCCGCAACAGGAAAAAACGTCGCGGACTGACGGTGTTCCAACTTAAGGTCATCGGCGCGGTGGCGTTGGCCTTGTCCGCCGGCAGCACCACCATCGTGCCGCTGTTCTTCGGCTCCGATACCAACAATATGACGTCGCTGACGGCGATGGTCCTGAGCGAAGTGGTGTCCTGGTTCGCCATTCCGATCTACGCGTGGCTGCTGGTGCAGGGTTTCCGTGAAACGCACAGCCGGGTCGCGTACGGCCTGCAGCTGTTCATTCTCGCCGTGGTGTGCGAGGTGCCGTACGACCTCGCCACATCGCATAAGGCTTTCGACCTGGGCTCGCAGAATCCCGTTTTCGGCCTGTTCGTTGCGTTTGTTGTGCTTGCCGCGCTCGACTGGGTGGCGTCGCGCTATCAGAAGGCCATGAAGGTGCTGTTGTCGGTCGGACTGGTGGTGATTGGTCTGCTGTGGGACCTGCTGCTGCGTATCGGCCTACGCCAGCACATGATGAGCATCGGTTCGGTGACGCTTGGCTTCGTGCTGATTTTCGCTCTGATGCGCCAGTATGAGAATTCGATGATGTTCACAGCCGGCCTGTTCGGCGCCGTGATGATGATCGCGCCGGGCGTGGGCGTGGCGTTCGTGCACTACTACAACGGCAAGCTGGGCTATAAGCATCAGTGGACGAAATGGGCTTTTTACGCGGTTTACCCGGTTATTTTGATAATTTGTGCGATTTGTGCAACACTGGCGTGATTTTTGACAACGTTCGCAGTATGATAGAAACAGATTGAGAGAGCATCGCCGCTCAAGCGAGTGTTTCCAAGGCTGGGAACGTTTGTGATTATGATGCAGAAACCGCAAAGGGGTTGAGAGATGGATAGAGCAGGCATTCGCGAGGTGGCCAAGGCCGCGGGTGTGTCGATTTCCACGGTATCGCGCGCGTTCACGCGGCCGGAACTGGTGTCCGAACGTACGCGCCGCAAGGTGCTGGAAACGGCGGACAAGCTTGATTTCAACATCTCACGTTCCGCGACATCGTTGAAATCGGGTCAATCGTACCGTGTGGCGATGCTGATGAATGAAGAGATCACTAGCTGGTTCAATACGGAAGTGTTCGCTGGAATCGAATCCGTCATGCATAATGCCGGGTATGACGTATCGCTGTTCCAGCACGTCGACACCGCCGAAAACCGCCGCGACTTCTTCACGAATCTGCCGGTCCGCCGCAACGTGGACGCAGTATTCGTGACATCGTTCGGCGTGGAGCCGAAGGAAATCCAGCAGCTCAAGCGCATCCACGTACCGATTATTGGCATCAATATGCCGACGCAAAACGGCTTCGACGCCACCATCTCCATCGACGATGAGGACGGCATGTTCACCGCCGCCCAGCATCTGATCAATCTGGGGCACAAGAATATCGTGTACGTGTGCTCCGATGCGGTCGATTCCATTAATTCCTCCATCGATGCGCGAGGACAGGGCTTCATCCGCGCCTGCAAGACGATGGGGGCCTCCCATGACTTCAAGTGGCGCGTCGTCTCTGTGCCGCGTGGCAAGACCTTCGCCGACTCGGCGTTGACCGCGCTGCTTGCGTTGGACGAGTTCCCGGACGCGATCTGCTGCCAGATGGATATGATGGCGATTCCGCTGGTGTTGCGTTTGGAACGTTACGGCCACCACACGCCGAGTGACTATTCGATTATCGGCTTCGACGATTCGCCGTACGCCGACACTGTGAACCTGACCACCATGCGCCAGGATCCGTATGCGATGGGTCGCGCGGCCGCACAAAAGGCCATGAAGCTTATCGAAGGCAAGCCGCTTGAGAACGCGCATGAGATTGTGCGCGCCCAGCTCGTACTACGCGGCACCGATTCCGTGTACGGCACTGGCCGCTGAGAGCCGAGTCTCATTACCCTTCCGCAGCCCGTCAATGCCGACGGGCTGATTGTGATGGCCTGGGGTGGATTGATAAGGGATACCCCCACTGTAGTCACGGTGTGTGGCATACGTTTTCAGGAAAAAAAATGAAACAATTTGCAGTGATGTGTTTCATGACACGCCAATCGGGGGCTGATGAATGATGAATTTCATTCAATGATCAGCATGTGTTTTTTGATTTTGCAATCGTTGACAAACCGTTGAATATCAGGCTTTAAAGCGTTGTCCCCGTGAGAGGGGACGAAAAAACGTATCGGGGGAGGGGGTGTGGGTTCTTTCTGTTTCATTTTGTTTTCATAACTGCAAAGGTTATCATAGTAAACCGTAGGTCAGAGAAAAAGGGAAAACAGAGGTTTCCGGCTGTGTTGCCGGAGATGGGAACAGCGCAGAAGCTATACGTAAAACAGAAGTGATAACGGCATTATGCAAAGGATATCAACCCTCGAGTTGAGGGACTCAGAAGGGTGAACACTTTGCGGATAGGGGACAAGATGAGGCAATGGCGTAATGGTGTCGGCAACGCACCACGACACTATGCAGGAACGCGATCGGCAACCGGTCGCGTGCTTTCGCGTACCCGCTCCCTGACCGCCGCCGCCATAGCGGTAGCCATGATGGCCACCGTAGCAGTAACTTCCCTCCTCCCCACCTACAATGCCAAAGCTGACGAAAGTCGCAATGACGGCGCAATCTGCACACCTACCACAGAACCGTTAGGCGATCAGACCTCCGGCAGCGGTAACGATGAAGGTATCGCTACTTTCGTTGGCGGTGACATGTATGTAGGTGGCAAGAAGTCGGGCATTACTTCTGCCAATAACAACAATGCGCCTGAGGGTTCTTACGCTGTTGAGGCCGAAGGCTTGACCGCTGTGAACGGAAAGCTTTTGCTTCATCCAATGAAGCAGGCTTGGAACATCTGGAATAAGGATGGCTCATTCAATCGTTCGCGTGGTTTTCGTTGGGGCATCGTCGGTTTTGGTTCGCAGTTCCGTCCGAAGGGCGGTTCGACTGTGCTTTCGGTTGGCGGCAATAGCACCAATTCCGAGTTGAATTGGTTCGGTGGTGCTCAGGGCTGGACGGATGACGCTAATCAGGGATCCAGCTGGCTTGGAACCGGAGCGGGGAATGGCGCTACCGGCGAGACGAATGACCATAACTTTAACGCGAACATTGCTGGTAATCAGACCACAGTGCAAAGCCGCAACACTTGGAAGAACGGTGAACAGTATTCCGTGTACGACATGGGCGGCAACGGCAAAGTCAACTGGAATCAGAGCAACACCGTTATTTCCGGAGTGAAGAACCCCTCGACGGGTTCGGATTACACATATTCCGAATATAAGAATTATGTGACTACGCTGTCTGGCAAGCTCGCGAAGATTTCCTCCAGCAACACTGTTACGAAGGGCAATGAGGATAATTACACAGGCAAACGTTATTCATACAGCTACAACACTTACGCAAACAACGTTTACCGGTTCGATATTGAGAACAACTCCCGTCAGACGGAAATCACGCTGACCGGCGATGGCAAAGACGAGTTGCAGGTGTTCAATTTAGACGCATCAAAGCTGAATAGCATTGGTGATGCCGGCGTGGTGTTCAACTTCAAGAACATCTCCGACAATGCTTCGGTCGCCATCAACATCAACGGTAATGGCAATGATGTGAAGTTCCGTAATGGCTGGCAGTTCAAGTGGAACGACGTTGATATCTCCGACGGCTACGTCATGATGAATTCGACGGGCACAAACCGCTACAACAATACGCATGGGCAGGAGTACGTCAAGCGCGCAAGCCAGCTGATGTGGAACTTCTATAACACCAATACCCTTACGATTCTTGGTGGTAAGGGGTCGGGGCGCATCAACACCGGCTGGTACAAGGATCAGAAGCATGGCGACAAGGAAGACTGGTATGGCGTCAATGTAACTGATGATCCGTCTGCCGCATGGATGGGTTCCGTTATGGTAACGGGCAATGATTTTGGTGCCAAGGGCAATTTCCAGTCGCATGTCTCCACTAATGGTCGTGTGTGGACTACTGGCGATTTTGAAATGTACAACAAGGATGTCGTTACCACAAACAGCGGCAATTTCGTCAACGCCGAAGGCAAATATTCCACCTCTGCAGTGGATATGGATCAGGAACGTCATAACCTGTCTTGGTATGGGCAGATGACCACCTCCTGCGCCGCAATCAAGTGGGATAAGGTCGATGCCGAGGGCAAAGCCCTGAAAGGTACTTCGTGGACGGTGTACGGCACGAGGGATAATGCCGTGAATGGCACGAACTCCATCACCACGGTTGCTGATGGCGGCTGGAATGATGCGGATGATGCGGATAACGGTAGCGTCACCCTGGGTAGCTTGGCGAAGAACGCCACATATTATGTGAGGGAAAGCGGCACTGGCAGCAGCCAGTATGCGTTGAACACGAACATCTATCGCATCGTCACGCACGACAGTACGGATACTGTTTCAACCATCGACAAGGTGTACGATGCCGACGGCACTGAAATCACCGATGACACCGCCAAGCAGCTGAACAATGGCGCTATTGTCAACAAGAATTCAGGTACGTCCATCGCATGGTCGAAGGTCGATGGCACTGACGGAAGCACGTTGCTCGCGGGTTCCACTTGGGAATTGACCAAGAAGGGCGATCCCGACCAGTCGTGGACCATTACGGACGATGATTCAGGCAGCGAGGTTGCGGGCATCAAGGTCACGGTTAATGGGCAGGAAGTCACTTCGTGGCGCTTTACCAATTCGACTCCTGCAAGCATCACCTACGTTGCCGTGGATGGCAAGGAGCTCGCCACGAAGGTGCAGTGGAGGTCCGAGGATCCGGCCATTGCCACCATTGCCAATAATGGCACGCAGCTGCAGCCGAACAGCAGCGGCTTCACGAACATCGTGTTCACGGCAGGCGACAAGACCGTGACATTCCCCGTTACGGTAAGCGGTGTAACCGTGGAAAGCTCCGTGAGCATCGGTAACTATACCGAAGGCCAGAAAATCAGCCTGGAACAAGGTAAGACCATGACGCTGACGGCTACCGTGGCACCTGAAGGCAACACGGTGAACTGGTCTTCGAGCAATACGGATGAGGTTTCCGTAACTCCTACGATCGGCACCATTGTCAAGGTGACCGCCAATCGGGTGACCTCGGGCTATGTGAACATTACCGCCACCGAACAGTGTAACCAGAACACAGCCACTGTGAAGATCAAGGTGACGGAGCCAATGGTCTCTGTGTACTTCAAGAAGTCGAATGCGTCTTGGAACGAATACTGGCTGAAATATAAGAAGAGCACGGACAGCAATAACTGGAGCGGCGATGTGCAAAGTTCCAGTGTATGCGGTGACTACGTGCGTTTCCAGCTACCGAAGAGCTCGGTTACTGCCAATTACGAGTTCTATCTTGGCAAGCGTCAGGGGCTGGATCTGAAATCGTCTGAAATATTCCAAGCAACGAATGGATCGAACTTCACATTCACGGGGAACTCCGTACAGGTAGTGGAAGCATATAACAACTACCGTGGTTCGGCTGTTCCCTCCGGTTGCACGGTGACTAGCGCATACGTGGAGAATCGTTCCCATCGTTCCGCGGTGAAGAATGCAGTGTTCTATGACCAACCGGTGGTGCGCACTATTACCAACACGACTGCTAAGGCAGCCAATACACTGGCGGACGAAGACCCGAAGGCCGGTAAGTTCAAGGTGTCCGACCTTACTAACGGCGCCTACGAGCTGAAAGAGACTGGCGCGCCGAACGGTTTCGATGTCAGTAAGACGAAGACTTACACCATCGTTATTGAGAATGGGCAAGTCACGAGTTCCGGTCTTCCTAGCGCGGGCAACATTGAGAACTCGCGTCTTACCGGTACGGTGAACTGGAAGAAAACCGACGAGACTGACACCAGCAAGCTGCTGGCCGGTTCCGAATGGAAGCTGTACAAGACTAGGAACTTCTCGTGGGATAACGGCAACGCGGTTTATACCGAGACCGGCAGTACTGATCCGGTCGCAACCATCAAGGATTGCGTGAACAGCAGCGAGAAGACCTGCTCCGCGCAGACGGGACAGTACACGGATCGTGACGGCGAAGCCGGCAAGTTCTCCATCGTCGGCCTTGAGTGGGGCGAATACCAGTTGGTCGAGTCCAAGGCTCCTGACGGGTACAACATCGATACGACTCCGCACGTGTTCCGCATCGGGCCGGCCGAAGGCGCGAACGTGAAGGGCGAGTGGTATACGTCTTCCGGTTTCAAGCCGGAGACTACCGCCGGCTATCAGAAGTCTGCCGCATTCACCGTTGACGGTGGTTCCATTACCAACACCCCCGGCGTCGTTCTGCCTGGTACAGGCGGCGAGGGAGTAAACAAGATGTACGCTGCGGGATTCCTCGCAGTGGCGATTGCCGTGGTCGGTCTGGCCTTGAGCCTCAGGAGGCGGCAATGATGGAAGCGTCTAGGAGAAGGGGGAGTGGTCCGTAGCGTAGCGAACTCGCTGCCCTCTAGGCAATAACTGAATACGAATAACTCAAGATTCCAAAAATTTCAAACAAGAAAGAAAGGGAGAACAATGAACAAGGTTCTCAAAGGCCTCGTAGCCGTGGCAGCCACCGCGGCAATGGCCGTCGCCGGTTTCGCCGGTGCCTCCACCGCCATGGCAGCAGATGGAAATACCGTTAATGTGACGGTTCCAGGTGCCGACTCGAAACTGAACAGTCACGCTTACACCGCATACCAGATTCTTTTTGGTACTCAGGCCACGTCCGGTGGCGCGCTTGGCGATGCTGAATGGGGTTCTGGTATTAATGACGCTGCCTTCCTGGAAGCGTTGAAGGCTGATATTACTATCGGCCAATATTTCGAGAATGTGACCGACGCCAAGGGCTTCGCGGAGGCGCTTAGCAACATCGACAACTTCCCAGCTGATGGTGCTAATACTCGTCTCGTTGCCAAGATTGCCATGAAGAACAAGCAGGGCAACGGCACCGCTCTTGCTGCTGGCAACAGCACTCAACTGGACAAGGGCTATTACCTGATTGTTGATTCGACTGCTACTGGTCAGACCGTGTACAACCCGGCTGTGCTCGCCATCACCAGCGACATCGAAATTGAGGACAAGACTGACGTTCCGACCCTTGAGAAGAAGGTCCAGGAGAACAAGAAGGATGCCACTGGCGATGCCGCTTATGGCTCCAAGTTCAACGATGTGGCCGACTACAACATCGGCGACGACGTTCCGTTCCACCTGATCGGCTCCGTGCCGGACATGAGCCAGTACGAGACCTACACCTACAAGTTCACCGATACCTTCGATAAGGGCTTCGATGCAGTGAATACCTCTAATGTCAAGGTCTATCTGTCCAACGATAAGAAGCTTGATCTTGAAGGCGAAAGCATAGATACAGATATCACTTCGTACTTCTCCGATACAAACGGCAGCATCCAGTACACCCCTGCTACTGAGGCACAGGGGGAGACTGCGGGAACCAAGGCAACTCTGACGGTCTCTACCAAGGACTTGAAGAAGGCAGCCACCTACAGCAAGGAACAGCCACAGTATGTGATTGTGTCCTACACCGCCAAGCTGAACGCAAAAGCTGAGATTGGCCTTCCTGGCAACGTGAACACTGCAAAGCTTACCTACTCCAACAATCCTGATCAGTCCGGCCAGGGCGAGAATCAGCCCACCCACGACACCCCGGAAGACAAGGTCATCGTCTTCACTTACGGTCTCGACGTCACCAAGGTTGATTCCAAGAATGACAAAACGAAGCTGAAGGACGCCGAGTTCAAGCTGAAGAATTCCGATGGCAAGTGGGCCACCATTACGGATGGAAAGGTCACTGGCTGGACAGCTACTGAGAATGATGGTGCTGTTCTGAAGTCTGATGCAGAAGGCAACTTCAAGGTTACCGGTCTCGACAATGGTACGTACACCCTTGTGGAAACCAAGGCTCCGGCAGGCTACAACCTCCCGGCCAATGGCTTCTCCGTTACGCTGGAGGCAACTACTAAGAACAACCAAACTTGGAATGGAACTGCTAGCACAGCTCTGACCGACCTTGTCGTCAAGGTCGATCAGACTAATGGCACTGGCAACGTCGACACTGGTCTTGGTGCAATCACCATCAAGAACACTCAGGGCTCCTCCCTCCCGTCCACCGGTGGCATGGGCACTGTGCTGCTGTACGTGGCTGGCATCGCCGTGTTCGTGCTTGCTGGCGCGACCCTGGTGATGGCTTTGCGTCGCCGCAACGCCTGATCCTCCGGATTCCATAAGAATCTGAAGTAACCATGCGAAACCCGTGAGCCGCGTTGACGCAAGTCAGCAGCGGCTTACGGGAATCGCAATACATAATTTAAAAACTAAAAATTAAATAATAACTGAACCCACATATGCTGGGCTGGACCACCTCAATCCCTTGTACACTGCCTAATTTTCTTGAGTATCCAGCCTGGCTCCATATATTTTCCGGTTTGCCGTTGGGGGCGAATCAAACATGCTTACTTTCCAATCCACAGAAGAGGGGTCGGCAATGAAGGAACGCACGATCGCAAGCCGCGTCATCGCCGCATGCTGCGCAATCGCCGCCACATTCGCCGCGGCAGCCTGTGCATTCACTACTCGCGATGCCGTCGCGGCGCCAACAACAGACTCTGCCAGCGGCAGCATCGCCATTTCTTACCAACATAAAAGCTCGGACTCCGAAACTGGCGACGATTCTACCAACTTCGTCATTTCGGACGCCAGCTTCAACCTCTACAAAGTCGGGCAGATCCCGGCAAGCGGCGGCGCCACCTTCGAACCCGTCGCACCGTTCACCGACTCCACCGCCTACCCCGTCGACTGGTCGAAGATGACCGGCAAGGACGCGCAAGTGTGGCGAGACATGGCCAACACGCTCGCCGGACTCATCGCGGTGAACCAACCCGACGCCACGGCAACCGGTGTCACCAACGCCTCCGGGCATCTGACCTTCACCGGACTGTCCGACGGCCTGTACTTGGCCGTGTCCGACAGCGTTGACGTGAAGGTCGCCAACGCCTCCGGAAAGAACCAGACATGGACGTGCTCTTCCGGCAGTATGCTCGTCGCAGTGCCCGAAGACGGCGTCTCCGGCGGGTCGCGTGTGCTGAGTATCGAACCGAAAACCGAATGTGTGGCGCAACCGCCGAAAACAGTGGAACGCACCGTGCGCAAAATCTGGAATGACCGGAACAATTCTGACGGCAAGCGCCCCGAATCCATCACCGTGAAACTCCTGCGCGACGGCGAGCCCGTGGAAAACGTGAAGCTGAACGAGTCCAACAAGTGGACGCACACGTGGACGGATCTCGATGCAGACCACGAATGGACCGTGGTCGAAGCGGCGGTGCCCGACGGCTACACCACCATCTCCGATGTGGAAGGCGACTCCACTGAAATCACCAACACGCACACGCCACCCACCACGCCGGACCAGCCGCACACCGGCGCCGACGTGCAGCAGGCCGCTTGGATTGCCGTGGCCATCTTGGGCGCGGGCTTGGTGCTGCTGATCGTTGCCAAGACGGCTTTGCGGAAGCGGGCGTAGCATAAATAACGTGACGGATGAATCGGACGCCAAGCCAGCTGCGCAAGTCGAATTGGGTGCGCAGGTTAAACCGGGTGCGCAGGTTAAACCGGCTGCCAAGCATAAGAAATCGAATGCGCTGCTCAATGTGATGATTGCCATCTCCGCAATCGCCATGATCGGTGCGCTGGGTCTCATCGCGTATCCGACATTCAGCGACTGGTGGAACCGCATGCACCAGTCATACGCCGTAGCAGGCTACGTGGAACAAACCAAAGACATGTCCGGCGCCGAACGCAAGGCCATGCTCGACGCGGCACACACCTACAACGAACGGCTCGTCACCAACAGCGACCGCTGGCACATGACCGACGCGCAGAAGCGCGAATATGATGAAACGCTCGACGTGACCGGCACCGGCATCATGGGATACGTGACCATCCCGCGCATCAAAGTGAAACTGCCCGTCTATCACGGCACAAGTGACGGCGTATTGCAGATCGCCGCCGGACATTTGGCCGGCACATCGCTGCCCGTAGGCGGAGCGACCACGCACGCGGTGGTCTCCGGGCACACCGGCCTGCCGTCCGCCCGGTTGCTGACCGGCTTGGACGAGCTGCAAAAAGGCGATACCTTCGCATTCCACGTGCTCGACGAAACCTACACGTACCAAGTGGACCAGATCTCAGTGGTGCTGCCGAGCGAAATCAGCAAGCTGAATATTGAGCAGGGGCGCGACTACGCGACGCTGATCACGTGCACGCCGTACGGTGTCAACTCACACAGGCTGCTCGTGCGAGGGCACCGAATTCCGAATCCGAAAGTGCCTGATTCCACGCAGTATGACGAGCCGGGGGAGATGACGGCTGTGGCGGCTGCGGTGGTCGGACTGCTCGTGTTTGTGGCTGGCTGCGCTTTTGTGGGGCTCGCGCGGCTATGGCGACGCTCCTGGATTGTGCGGCACGGGTTGTGCGCCGGGGCCGGCGCGCGCCATTCGTCTGGTGTTCGGGGGTAGTGTCTAGCCTAGCGCCGCCGCAGGCCGGTGACATCGCTTCTCCGGTGTGCGGGGGTGTGCGTCTGGTCGTGCTCGGTATGTGGTGCGTGGTGTTTGTGTGCTTGTGGTACGTGTTGCGTTTCAGTGTGTGTACTTGTGTTTGCGTGCGTGTGCATGTCTGATGTTGCGCAGGGGTGTTGTTGCGGTGCGCATATGGCCTGAATCGTGCTGAAGCATGGGTTGTGAGCGGATGGGGGTATTATTCGGCCTGTTTCGGACGCTTTTGATGCCCCTTTTGCTCATGACTTGCGATTTTGACGGTTTTGGCGCGGTTGTGAGCGGATGGGGGTACGATTCTGGATGTTTCGGGCTGTTTTGATGTTGGGTGGCCTCCCTTTTTGCTCACGACTTGCGATTTTGCCGGTCCGCGCGCGGTCGTGTGCGTACGGGGGTGTGTGCAATGGGTCTTGCGTGGGTGTAGGCGCGCGGGTGTGCCGGTGTAGGCGTGCGGTCGTGGTTTTGGCTGGATATCTGGCTTATAGATGGCGGATTTGGCCGGGCGTCCGGTGGTATCTCGCTTATAGGTGGCGGGTCGGTTTGGGCAATAGGTCGTTAGGGGGTAGCATGCATACCCCCTAGATGTCTTGTTTCCGCAAGGGGCCGCCATCTATAAGCGAGATACCATCCGTCGATCCCGCGAATCCGCCATCTATAAGCGAGAAAGCGCGTGAACCGGGCGCTGCGGCGGCGAAATCGCAAAATTATGGAATCAGCTGATTGCTGCGCGCGGCAGGTGGGTAGTATCGGGCGCGGAAGACGTGGAAGGAGCTGCCATGTGTGATGAAGGGGAAACTGCGGATCGGGCGGATGCCGTACGAACGGAATCGCAAAAGATGGAATCGCGAGCGGGGGAGACGGCGCTTGATGGGTCGGCGCGCAGCATCATCGTGCTGATTGTGGTCGGCATGCTGGTGGGTGTGCTGTCGGGCACGTTCGGCATCGGCGGCGGCACGGTGATCGTGCCCGCGCTCGTCTGGCTGGGGCTATCTCAACGCAACGCGGCCGCCACGTCCACGCTGGCGATCGTGCCGACCTCCATTTCCGGCGTTGTTTCGTACGCGACCGGCGGACATGTCGACTGGCTCGCCGCGGTCCTGCTGTTCTGCGGTATGTTCGTCGGCGGGCAGATTGGCAGCTGGCTGCTGTCGCGGCTGCCGGAACTGGTGCTGCGGTGGATTTTCGTGGCGTTTCTCGTGTTCGTGGTGATCAATCAGGTGAGTTTTGTGCCGTCGCGCGACCACCAGATCGTCATGACGGTGGTGACCGGCATTGGCTTGGCGTTGCTGGGTGTGGTCATCGGCACGCTGGCGGGGCTGCTGGGCATTGGGGGTGGTGCGCTTGCGGTGCCGTCGCTGTCGATGCTGTTTGGCGCGTCCGACCTGGTTGCGCGCGGCACTTCGCTGTTGGCAATGTTTCCGAATTCGATCACGACCAGCGCGGCGAACTTGAAGCGCAGGCTAGCGCATGTGAAAACCGCGCTGATTATTGGTGTGACGGCGGCTGTGACCGCGCCGCTCGGCACGTGGATTGCGGGGGAGGTTTCGCCACGAGTTGGGGCGATTATGTTCGCCTGCTATCTGTGCGTGCTGCTGGTGCGGTCCGTGTTCGTGGCCGTAAAGGCCACGCGCGCGGCGCGGGTTGCGCGGGGCTGAGTGGCGCGGGCATTTTTCCCAGTGGCTGGATGATTTAGTCGCGTGAGTGGTGCGTCAGAGGTGGTTTTTATCCAGTCACTGGGATTTTTGGCGTGTGAGTGGGGTCTGAGAGGTTGGATTTATCCAGCCAGTGGGGGATTTTGGCTTGTGGGGTGCGGTGGGGGTGTTGTTTGACGGAATATGGCGATTTTATTGGCCGTATTCCCCCTGTTCATGCGGTGGATATGTTGCGGTCATCATATGGCGATGAGTGTTCATCTGCCGTTCTTCTGTAGTGCGGTGTGCGTTGGCTTGCGGCGCATAGCGTGGGCGGTGGCATCGAAAGATCCAAGCAATGCAGCCGCGGAAAGGTTCCGCGCAGCCGGAAAACATGGTCGAAACGGGCGTTACCTAACGGGCGCAACCGAAACGGCAGGTTGGACGGCACGGAAGAAACTGCATGGAAGAAAGAAGAAACATGAGCAAGCACAAAGCTTTGAAGGGCGCGATCGCAGCGGTCGCATCCGTAGCGACGCTCGGCGCGCTCGCCGCACCGGCGCTCGCGGCCGACACCACCTACAGCCCCAACGGCAAGTCCGTTGCGGAACTGGCGCAACACGGCGGCGCGCAGCGCATCGCAGCTATCGGCAACAAAAAAGCCAAGAATGTGGTGCTGTTCATCGGCGACGGCATGGGCGATTCGGAAATCACCGTCGCCCGTGACTATCTGAAGGGCGCCAACGGCCACTTCGACGGACTTGACGCGGTCGGCCAGCCGAGCGCGCTTGGTGACGTGCAGGCTGGTACTGGCCAGTACACCACCTTCTCGGTCGGCAACGGCAGCAAGGACAGCGCTGTCGGCAAGGATGGCGACGGCAAGCTGGTCGCCAACCCCAATCCGGGCAAGCTTACCCCCGTAACCGATTCCTCCGCATCCGGTTCCGCATGGGTCACCGGCACCAAGACCTACAACAACGCCGTTGACGTTGATATTTACGGCAATCCGCAGCTGAACCTCTTCGAGCTGGCCAAGGCGGCCGGCAAAGCCACCGGCAATGTGACCACCGCCGAAATCCAGGATGCTACCCCGGCCGTGCTGGAATCGCATTCGTCCGAACGTGCCTGCTACGGCCCACAGGGCAAGACCGACGGCACGTCCAACAATGCCTCCAAGCAGTGCCTCATCAACCAGCTTAAGGAAAACGGCGGCATCGGCTCCATCTCCGAGCAGCTGCTCGACACCCGCGCTGACGTAACCATCGGCGGTGGTTCCAAGTACTTCCGTCAGACCGTGCAGGGTGGTGAATACAAGGGCAAGACCGTGTGGGAACAGGCCAAGGAAATGGGCTTCCAGACCGTCGAGAACGATCCGGCCGCGATGAACGCCCTGCAGTACAAGGACAACCAGCCGGTGCTCGCTCTGATGAGCGACGGCAACATGCCGACCAAGTTCGACCCGTCCAAGGCCACCGCCAAGGATCCGGCCAAGGACGCCAACCCGACCGTGTGCACGCCGAACGCCAATTGGCTCGGCAACCAGGGCTCCTCGCTCAAGGACATGACCAAGAAGGCGCTCGATTTGCTGAACGACAACCCGAACGGCCAGAAGAACGGCTTCTTCCTGCAGGTCGAGGGCGCCTCGATCGATAAGCAGGACCACGCAGGCAATGCCTGCGGCCAGATTGGCGAGACCGACGACTTCGACCAGGCCATTGCCTACGCCATGCAGAACGTGGACCTCACGAACACGCTGGTGATCGTCACCGCCGACCACGCGCACACCTCCCAGATCCTCAACGCCCAGCCGGCTTACGCACTGTCCACCGTGCTGAAGACCGCTGATGGCAACAACATGGTCGTCTCCTACGGCACCGCCCAGGACGATTCTCGCGATGCAGACGGCGGCTACAACGGCGGCGACATGGAGCACACCGGCACCCAGCTGCGTATCGCCGCTTCCGGCCCTGGCGCGCAGCGCGTCATCGGCCTGACCGACCAGACCGACAACTTCTACACGATCGCCGGCGCTCTGGGACTGGCCACTTCCACCGAATCGCAGAAGGCACTGTCTGACAACGGCACTGTGAAGGTCTCTGCTGCCGACGGCAAGTTCACCGCGGACGTCGACGGCTTCAACGGTGACGCTGTGCTCAGCTACGAGCTGAAGGACAAGAACGACAAGACCGTGGCCGCGTCCGATTCCTCCACTCCGCTCTCCGGCGTGCGCGTCAAGACCGCACAGACCACTCCGATCGCGCTGGACGGCGTCACCGAAAGCTCCGAATACAAGCTCACCGTCACCGGCCGCCAGTCCGGCAAGGCCGTGACCGTCGACTTCCAGGCTCCGGCCGCCAACTCCGCTGACAAGAACAACGGCAAGCCGGGCGCTGGCAACGCTGACAAGAACGGCGTGATCGCTTCCGGCAAGGTCAACAACGATACGAAGGCCGGCCCGTTTGGCGCCGCACTGCTCGGCAAGACCGGCACCGCGGTGCTGGCTGCGGCTGTTGCGATCGCCATGCTGGTTGCCGTCGCGATGCTCATCAAGACCGTGAAGGCCGCCAAGAACGACCGCTGATTGGCTGAATAACCTCCGATGATCCCCAAAACCGCCGCCGCTGAGATGCTCTCCAGCGCCGGCGGTTTTGGGTTTTGCGCAAAGTTGAGTGAGGTGTGCTCAAGAATTTTTGCGATTTTGGGAATAATAACTTGCGATTCAAAGTTGAGTGGTGTAGGCTCAAGTTTTGGAAAGCATGAGAGACGGCAATCCGGAAACGGCGATCCGAAACTCGAGCGAAGAACGAAAAGAACGTATAGCGAACCTATTGCAAAGGAGACCAAATATGGGACGCGCAGTTGGCATCGATCTGGGTACTACCAATTCCTGCATCGCAACTCTTGAAGGTGGCCAGCCCACCGTTATCGTGAACGCCGAAGGCGCTCGCACCACGCCGTCGGTCGTGGCTTTCAGCAAGTCCGGCGAGATTCTGGTCGGCGAAGTCGCCAAGCGCCAGGCCGTCACCAACGTCGACCGCACCATCAGCTCCGTCAAGCGCCACATGGGCACCGACTGGACCGTTGAGATCGACGGCAAGAAGTGGACGCCGCAGGAGATTTCCGCGCAGGTTCTGATGAAGCTGAAGCGCGACGCCGAAGCCTACCTCGGCGAACCGGTCACCGACGCCGTCATCACCTGCCCGGCATACTTCAACGACGCCCAGCGTCAGGCCACCAAGGACGCCGGCACCATCGCGGGCCTGAACGTCCTGCGTATCATCAACGAGCCGACCGCAGCCGCACTGGCCTACGGCCTTGAAAAGGGCAAGGAAGACGAGCGCATCCTGGTCTTCGATCTCGGTGGCGGCACCTTCGATGTGTCCCTGCTGGAAATCGGCAAGGACGACGACGGCTTCTCCACCATCCAGGTGCAGGCCACCAACGGCGACAACCACCTGGGCGGCGACGATTGGGATCAGAAGATCATCGACTGGCTCGTCGGCGAAGTCAAGAACAAGTACGGCGTTGACCTGAGCAAGGACAAGATCGCCCTGCAGCGTCTGAAGGAAGCTGCTGAGCAGGCCAAGAAGGAACTGTCCAGCTCCACCAGCACCTCCATCTCCATGCAGTACCTGGCCATGACCCCTGACGGTACCCCGGTGCATCTGGACGAGACCCTGACCCGTGCGCACTTCGAGGAAATGACCTCCGATCTGCTGGGTCGTTGCCGCACCCCGTTCAACAACGTGCTGCGCGATGCGGGCATCGGTGTCTCCGACATCGACCACGTGGTCCTCGTCGGTGGCTCCACCCGTATGCCGGCCGTCAAGGAGCTCGTCAAGGAACTCACCGGCGGTAAGGAAGCCAACCAGTCCGTGAACCCGGATGAAGTCGTGGCCGTCGGCGCTGCCGTGCAGTCCGGCGTCATCAAGGGCGACCGTAAGGACGTCCTGCTTATCGACGTGACCCCGCTGTCCCTCGGCATCGAAACCAAGGGTGGCATCATGACCAAGCTGATCGAGCGCAACACCGCCATCCCGACCAAGCGTTCCGAAGTCTTCTCCACCGCTGAAGACAACCAGCCGTCCGTGCTCATCCAGGTCTACCAGGGCGAGCGTGAGTTCGCTCGCGACAACAAGCCGCTGGGCACCTTCGAACTGACCGGCATCGCTCCGGCTCCGCGTGGCGTCCCGCAGATCGAAGTCACCTTCGACATCGACGCCAACGGCATCGTGCACGTGTCCGCCAAGGACAAGGGCACCGGCAAGGAACAGTCCATGACCATCACCGGTGGTTCCGGCCTGCCGAAGGACGAGATCGACCGCATGGTCAAGGAAGCCGAAGCCCACGAGGCCGAGGACAAGAAGCGCAAGGAAGACGCCGAGACCCGCAACCAGGCCGAGTCCTTCGCCTACCAGACCGAGAAGCTCGTCAACGACAACAAGGACAAGCTCTCCGACGACGTGGCCAAGGAAGTCACCGACAAGGTCAACGAGCTCAAGGAAGCCCTGAAGGGTGAGGACATTGAGAAGATCAAGTCCGCCCAGACCGAGCTGATGACCTCCGCCCAGAAGATCGGCCAGGCCCTCTACGCACAGCAGGGCGCCGCCGACGCCGCCGGTGCGGCCGGCGCTGCTGGCGCAGGCGCTGCCGGCTCCGCTTCCAACGGCTCCGACGACGACGTGGTTGACGCCGAAGTCGTGGACGACGACAAGGACAACAAGTAATCATGTCCGATTTCAACAAGGACGAGTACCTGAACGACCTGCCCGACATGGATGACCTGTCCGGGCAGGCCGCCCCGGCCGCCGCTTCCGCTGCTGGCGGCGCTGCCGCCGCTGGCGCAACGCAGGAAGGTGCAGCTCAGCCGGCTGCCGCGCAATCGCAAGAAAATGGCGATTCCGCTGCCGCTGACGGTGCTGACAAGGCAGGCGCTGCCGACGGCAAGGCCGACGATACGCTGACCCCCCTTGGCCAGGCCAAGAAGGAAGCCGCCGAATATCTGGAGGCGCTGCAGCGCGAACGCGCGGAGTTCATCAACTTCCGCAACCGCGCGCAGAAGGAGCAGGAACGCTTCCGTCAGCACGGCATCATCGACGTGCTGACCGCCCTGCTGCCGGCCCTCGACGACATCGACCGCATTCGCGAACACAGCGAAATGGACGATTCGTTCAAGGCCGTCGCCAACAAGATCGACAAGGCGTTCGAGAAGTTCGGCGTTGAGAAGTTCGGCGAAAAGGGCGAGGATTTCGACCCGACGAAGCATGACGCGATCCTGCACAAGCCGGATCCGAATGCCGAGAAGGAAACCGTCGACACCGTGGTGGAAGCCGGCTACCGCATCGGCGACCGCGTGATCCGCGCGGCCCGTGTGGTCGTGGCTTCTCCGCAGAACTGATCGCGCATTCGCACAATCCGCGTATCCGCGCGAAACGCATGTGACGAGTAATCGGGCCCCTCTGAAAAACGAGGGGCCTTCGATTACCTGAAACAACGGTTCAACGACAACTGTTTGAAAGTTTGAAAAACTGTACTTTTTACTGCATGAAAACCTCACGAAAGGAGGCACATCATGGCTGAGAATGAATGGCTGAGCAAGGATTTCTATAAGGTCCTCGGTGTCTCCAAAGACGCCACCGACGCCGAAATCACCAAAGCGTACCGCAAGCTGGCGCGCAAATACCATCCCGACCTGAACAAGACGAAGGAAGCGGAGGAGAAGTTCAAGGACATCTCCGAAGCGTACGACGTGCTGAGCAACAAGGAGAATCGTCAGAAATACGATGCGATCCGCCAGTTCGGCATGGGCGGCGCGCGTTTCGCCGGCGGTTCCGGCCAGGGCGGCTTCGACGCGGGCGCGTTCTCCGACATCTTCGGCTCGATGTTCGGCGGCGGCGCAGGCATGGGCGGCAACGGCTCGCGTATCCGCTTCCAGACCAATGGCGGCGGCAATCCGAACCTCAACGACATCTTCTCGATGTTCGGCGGCGGTGCGGGCGGCCCGGGCGCAGGCTCCGCCTACGAACGCTACGGCGCTGACGATTACGAGCAGCCGCAGCCGGAAAACGGCGAGGACCGCAACTCCAAGATTCGTCTGACCTTCCGCCAGGCCGTCAAGGGAGCCACGGTTTCGCTGTCCACGGACGGCAAGAAGTTCAAGACGCACATCCCCGCCGGCGTGCACGACGGGCAGAAGATCCGTCTCACCGGTAAGGGCAAGCCGGGCCGCAATGGCGGCAAAAACGGCGATCTGTACCTGCATATCACCGTCGCCGAAGACCCGAAATTCACCCTGCGCGGACGTGACATCATCATGCCGCTGCCCATCACCGTCAGCCAAGCCGTGAACGGCGCGAAAGTGACGGCGAAGGACATCGACGGCAACGAAATCACCTTCAAAGTGCCCGCCGGCTCGTCCAGCGGCGCGGAAGTGCGCATCGCAGGCAAGGGCGTGGCCAATCCGCACGAGAACGGCGATTTGGTCGGCCGTGTGGAGATCCGCGTTCCGGAGCATCCGAACCTCGTTGCCAAGCATGCCGCGAAGGAATTCGACAAGGCGTGCGGTGACTTCGCCGACGAGCTCGTTCGGGAGCGCTGACCGCCATGGCACGCTCATCGCGGACTTCCCAAGCCTCCCAAGCGCGCGCCGCACGGCAGATCAAGCGGCTGTATGAAATGTGCGCCATGGCGATCGTGGCCGGCCGGGCCGACCTGGACGGTGCCGCCGAAGTCGGTTTCGACATCGAGCTGCCCGTCTTCTCGGTCGGTGCGGCCGGCGAGCTCGCCAACGTGCATCCGCAGACGCTGCGCCAGTATGATCGCCTTGGCTTGGTCGTACCGCAACGTACGGAAGGTGGCGCGCGACGCTATTCGCTGCGCGACATCTCCCGCCTCGCGCAAGCGCAGCAACTCAGCCAGGAGGAAGGCATCAACCTGGCTGGAATCACGCGCATCCTCGAACTTGAGGAAGAGAACCGCGAGCTGCGCCGCCAAGTGGAGCGGCTGCGCAAGCCGGCCGGTTCCAGCGTGTTCGCCGCGGACGCGGACGGTGGCATCGTGGAAGTCGAGCGGTCCCAGCGCGCGCGCATGTGGCGCAGGCAGCTGCGAGCCGATGCACGGCAGCTTCCGTCGCGCGAATCCGTACGGGCGGAACGTGCGGAAGAGGGGGACGATATGGGCTCCAGGTCAGTGGTAGTTTGGGGAATTCGCTGACAGCCCATTCGCTGACTTTCCTGAAAAGCGCTGGAAAACCCTAAAAAAATCTAAAAAAACAGCAAAATCGGGCATATATCGCGGGGGTATGCCCGATTTTTGGTATGCAACTACTCATAACGCCGCATCTGTCTCGCAATGATGTCTCTATTGTGAGGAATAATATTACGTATCCGCGTTGAAGTTCGTATTTCTTCCGGCTGGCCTACAGCTTCGATGAAATATGACTGCTTATTTCCGCGAAGAATCGGGGGTGGGCATGCGGTGGATACAGAAAGGTTAGGAGCGTACAGTGCCAAGAGTTGCGTTCACCGCAAAGACCCGCAAATACCTGGGGTCTCTCGATGCTGTGGAATCAGTCACTCAGTATCGAATTTGCTATTCCAAGGAATTCCGTGACGACTGCATGCGCAGGTATGCCGAGGGTGGCTCGCCTGCCGCGATTTTCCGCGAGGCCGGCTTGGATCCGAAGATCATCGGCTACAAGCGCGTCGAGCGTTGCATCGCCCGCTGGAAGGCGGAGAATGCCGAGAAGGCCGCTCAGGAGCAGGAGGCTCAGGAGTAGTCGCACGCAAGTCTTGCGATTCGTCTAAAAGGGGTCTATGACGGATTGCTGCGATTGCGGCCGACCGATTTCGTCGGATGCGTTGTTCGTTGCGGAGGCACTTGGGGGATTTCCAAGTGCCTCCGTTGCTATGGGTTGGTTGCTGCGTTGGCTTGCGCGAATTGGCTTGTGCATGAGTCGGTTTGCGTGAACCGATTGGTGCGAGCCGATTGGTATGAACCGATTGGCGGACCGGCTTGATGGAACCGTCCTGTTTTTTCTGCGCGCTGAAGCGCTTCCGTCGTGCCGCTCTGCTGAAATGGTCGTAGCTGACGAAGAATGTAGCTATCGGAGAACGAAGCGTAACGATTGCGAGGAAACGTAATGACCGAGCTGAACAACGGTATCCAGAACGGCGCCCAGGAAGTTTCGAAGCTGATGCTCAAAGCCGTGTTCTGGGACATGGACGGCACGCTGATCGATTCCGAACCGTATTGGCATGAAGGCGAGCTGAAAATCGCAGCCGACCACGGCGGATACTGGGATGAGGACCTCGCTTGGCAGGGTTCCGGCACGCCGGTTCCGGACGTGGCCCGCCGCATGGTGGAGCACGGCTGCAAGCTGTCGATCGAAGAAATCGGCAAAGGCATGATCGATTACGTGGCGCAGAAGGAATTCGAACGCATTCCGTGGATCGATGGCGTCGAAGACGTGCTGCTGTCGCTGAAGGAGGCGGGCGTGCCGTCGATGCTTGTCACCACATCGCCGCGTCATCTGGCGGAAAACCTGATCGCGCAGGCGCTGGACGGCACGTTCGCCGGTTACGTGTGCGGCGATGACGATGTCGAGAAGAAGCCGTCGCCCGCACCGTATCTTGCGGCGGGCCGCAAGCTTGGCATCGCGCCCGAAGACATGAAGTATTGCATCGCGGTGGAGGATTCCATGTCCGGCCTGCGCTCCGCGGCCGCATCCGGTGCCACCACGCTTGGCCAGACCGGCTTCATGCGCATCGACAATTCCAACGGCCCGCAATTCGCCTCAATCAACGGCTACGATGGCATCACCGCCGCCACGCTCGACGCCTACGTACGTAGCCGCAACGCCTGACGCCTCCGCAATGCGTGTGGTGCGTCTGCACAACCGGCGCGCCACACGACATAATCGCCATTATTAATGTTTAATCGAAGTCGATATCGCCGTCGTTTTGCAGAAATTCCATGAGATTGAGGTGACGTACGCCGTCGCGCTGCAATGGTAGCGGATCCAATGTGAACAGGTATTTCGGATACCCGTCCGCCAATTTGCTGAACGGGCGATATTCGCGTTCCTCGACCTGCGGATCCTGAACGCTCATAGACACTTGGATATAGGCGTACTGGTTGCGCTTTCGGACAATGAAGTCACATTCAAGTTTGCCGATGGTGCCGACGCTGACGTCATAGCCTTTCGACCGCAGATGCGTATATAGCGCGTTCTCCAGTGACGGACCGTAGCTGACTCGCGTATCGGTATTACGGGCGAACCGGATACCGGGATCGGCAAGATAGTATTTTTCCCCGCCCCTGAGCGACTTGCGGGATTTCAGATCGAAGCGAGGACACTTGTAGAGGATTTTGGCGCTTTCCAGCAGACGGACGTAGCTGGAAAGCGTTTCGCGTTTGATGCTGATGCCTTCGCTGTGTTTCAGATACGCGATAATGCCGGAAAGATTTGTGGGCGCTGCGAAATTATTGATGAGATAGTCCTGCACACGGGTGAAAGTATCGCGATTGCGTACTTTTTTGTGGGCGGTGATGTCCTTGTTGAAGATCTGCCCGATGACGTCTTGAATATATGCGGCTTTTTCGTCGGGATCGTCATATTCCAGCGATTTCGGGAACCCGCCGTATGTGAGATAGTCGCGGAAGGCTTGCGATACCGGAATTTCCGGTTTGTTTAGGAAATTCCGCATGCCGAGGTATTCCTGAAAGGAAAGGGTGAACATTTCCAGCTTGATATAGCGGCCGGTAAGTTTCGTGGCAAGCTCTCCGGACAGCAGATAGGAATTTGAGCCAGTGATGAAAATGGAGCAATTACCTTCCTCCCGCCAGCCGTTGATGACGGTTTCGAAGCCTTTCACGTTCTGTACTTCATCGATGAACAGATAACGCAGTCCTGCACCGTAGGCATTCGACATGGCTTGTTCGATGAGTTGATCGAGTTGGTCCGGAGTGGTCACGTTACGGTATTCGCGGCGATCGAGGTTGAGGTAGATGAGATTGGTTTCAGGGATTCCCTGCTCAAAGAGCTCGTTGAGAACTGTGATGAGCAGGCTGGATTTGCCGCATCTGCGGATGCCGGTGATTACTTTGATGAGACCGGAATCGTTGTAGAAAGGACGGAGCTTGGCCAAATAGTGCTCTCTGCGATAGGTGCTCATGTGGTGCTCCTTGTGACTTTTTAGATACCGATAATCCCTGAGATGTGGTTTAACGGGGTCAAAATTGCGAAAACTGCAAAAATAACCCCGTTAAAACGCTAGTTTAACGTATTTTTGGGTTTGTGTGGACTGTTTGACGTGGACTATCGTACGGGTTTTGCGAAAAATGCGATTTTAACGGGGTTAAAATCGTAAAAATCGCGAAAATGACCCCGTTAAATGGCTTTTTAGAAGTCGGCATGTATGGCGATTCGGCTGGGTTGCGTTTGCGTGGCCGGTGCGGACGGCGCGGTGCGTGCGTGCGGACGGGCGTATGCACGGTGCGAAGAGCGCTGGAAAGTGCGTATGGGAATCGCAAGAAATGCCGGAAACGGCGGAAAACAAAAGAAAAAGCCCGCTGCGGTGGAATGAATGCAGCGGGCTTCGTGGAGCTGACGGTAGTCGAAACCGCGACCTCTTCGATGCGAACGAAGCGCTCTACCAACTGAGCTACAGCCCCATGTGCGTCACCTTGTTTAGCAAGACAACTCTCGAAATATTAGTACGGAGTGTGGAAAAATGCAATTCCACACTCCGCGTGTTGTGCTTGCGTTGTATTCGCCGATATTTTTACGACGATTGAACGCTGCTTATTCGGCGTCGGCGGTTTCCGCAGTGTCCTCGGCAGCCGGCTTCTTCTTGCCGAACTTGGCCTTGAGCAGACCAACGATTGTCGGAATCAGCGACAGCACCAGAATTGCGATGATCACCAGTTCGAAGTGCTTCTGCACCGCCGGAATGCCGCCGAAGAAATAGCCGAGCAGCGTGAACAGCGTGGACCAGCACAGGCCGCCGAGCACGGAGAACGGCGTGAAGCGGCTCCAGCGCATGCCGGAAATGCCGGAGATGAACGGCATGAACGTGCGGATGAACGGGAAGAAACGGCCCAGGAACACGGCCAGCGGACCCCACTTCTCGATCATCTTCTCAGTCTTCTCGATGCGCTCCGGAGTCATGGCCTTGACCTTGCCGGATTCGAGGATGCGACGGCCGAAGAAGTGGCCGATCCAGTAATTGCACTGGTCGCCGATGATCGGCGCGCACCAGACCACCGGCAGTAGCGCGAACAGCGGCAGCGCGGACACGCCGGTCTTCGCGTCGGGCGCGGCGAAGAAGCCGGCCGCGAACAGCAGGGAATCGCCCGGCAGGAACGGGAAGAAGACCACACCGGTCTCGATGAAGACGATGAGGAAGATGAAGCCGAGGGTCGGGGCGACGCCCATCGCGATCCAGCTGGCGATCGCGGTACGGGGGTCCTTGATGAGGTTGACGAAGAAATTGATGATATTCATAGGTCTCTCTGTGTGGTTTTGCGCGCGGACGCGCGGTTCTGCTTATATGGCTCGCTTTTCCATCATTCGTGATTGGTTTGCCACGTAAACCAATCACAGATTACCAACGGGTCTGCGCAGGCGACGGGGTGACGCGGCTACGGGTGGCAAATCTGCACAAATCGTCAATATGTGCCTATGGGCGCGTGCTTGTTGGTGGTGTTCGGCCGGTGTGCCCGGTGGTTGTTCAATGGTTGTCCGGCAGCTGTCCAGCGTGCTCAGCGGCTGTCCGGTGCGTCCGGCGCGTCCGGCGTCCGCGTGGGGCACGCCGGCGAATCCTGGCCTGAACTCGTTGTATTACGGCGATCGTCAGATGGTGCACGAGTCGCGTCCCATCTGATTTTGGCGATTAGGTGGCGCAAAACGTCGCACGTCTTTGATTTTTGGCGGTTATTTTCAAGTCGTGCGACGCCGAATACCCCCTAAGTGTCGTTTTCGACCGGAAAATGCCGGTTAGGGGGTATTTTTACTCGATTAAATGTCGCACGACTTGATTTTTTGGTCCGAAAAGCGAAGTCGTGCGACAAAAAAGACGTGAAAAGACGCAGAAAAAAACGCAGGAATGGCGATTATTCGGCAATCGCGTCGGCTGTGGCAGAGCCGGTCGTGGCAGCGTCGGTATCCGCAAATGTACGACGCATCCACGCAATCGCAAGTTTCGGCCAGACCTGCACGCACGGTTCGATGCCGTTGACCCCCTGCCATGCGGTTTCGGCGGTGCCGAGTGACAGACCGTGGCCGCCGTTGGGGAACAGGTGCGCCTCGACACTCACGCCCGCCTTCTTGCAGGCGTCGACGAGCATCAGCGTGTTCTCGTACGGCACGCAATCGTCAGGAACGGTATGCCAGACGAACACCGGCGGCGTCTTCGCATCGATATGCTTTTCGATCGAAACGGCGTCGAGCGCTTCCGGATCGGCCTTGCGGTCGCCGAGCAGCGCATCGAAACTGCCACGGTGGGCGAGCGGGCCGGACGTGACCACAGGGTAGGCGAGCATCAGGCCGTTCGGGCGCACCGCATCCGCATCGTAACCATGTGCCGCGAGCACGTCGTCGCTGGCGGAAGTCGCAAGATTGGCGGCAAGGTGACCGCCGGCGGAGAAGCCGATCACCGCGATCGCGTCGGCATCGCAATGCCATTCGTCGGCATGCGTACGAATCCGCCGCATCGCTTCAGCCGCTTCCAGCAACGCGACCGGGAAGATGGACGGTTTCACGGAATAGCGCAGCACGAACGCGTTGAAGCCGGCTGCAAGGAATTGCATGGCGATTGGTTCGGCTTCGCGGTCGGACGTCATTTCGTAGCCGCCGCCGGGAATCACCAGCACGGACGGACGCTTGCGATTCGGGTTGATTTCGCTGCTGTTGTCAAGGCAGTAGCCGACGAACGTGGCCGTGCTGCCGTCGATTCCGGAAATTTCATCTTCAAAATAACGCATGATTCCATGCTATCGATGGCATGTCCAAAGTTGTGTTGAATCGCCGTCTCACCCCCGTCTGAGAAAATCCGAATCCTACGCAAAGGAAAATCCGAATGTCGTACGAAGAAAAATCCGAATGCGTGGCGGGCGGAAACCCGGATGTGTGAGGGGTGCATTTTGATTTACCGGTGAGGACGTGTGGCGTCGTCGGTGGTTTGGTCGGGTTTCGATTGGTCGGTTGCGAAAGGCGGAGAAATGGCGGGGGTTGATGGTTTGGGGACGCTGTGGGCGATACTGGAAATATGGAGAACTTGAGCGAACAGACTGATTCCGAGAAGGCTGGTAACGCCGTGAAACAAACCGTGAAAACAAATATTGGTCAGATTGCCGAAATCGGCGAGAACGCGGAAAATGCCGAGAAAACCGCGCAAGCCACGGAACGTGCCGAATTCGGGCTCGACGGACTGGTCGCCGACGTCAACATTCCGCGCGGAACGGTCGTGCTCGCCGCCACGCCGATCGGCAACACCGGCGACGCGTCCGCCCGCCTGATCGCCCTCATGGAAGGCGCCGACATCGTGGCAGCCGAGGATACGCGCCGCCTATACGCGCTCGCGAACCGCCTTGGCATCCGCGTGCCCGGCCGCGTCGTCGCCTACCACGACCACAACGAACGCGACAAGGCCGACGGTCTGCTCGACCAGGTCGAACAAGGCGCCACCGTGCTCGTCGTATCCGACGCGGGCATGCCCACCATCAACGATCCGGGACTGGCGATCGTCCGCCGCGCCATCGAACGCGGCCTGCCCGTCACCTGCGCTCCCGGCCCGTCCGCCGTGCTCGACGCGCTGTGCCTGTCCGGCCTGCCGACCGACCGCTTCTGCTACGAAGGCTTCCTGCCGCGCAAGCACAGCGAACGTGTGCAGCACCTGCGCGCGCTCAAATCGGAACGTCGCACCATCGTCTTCTACGAAACCCTGCACCGCATCGACGAATCCATGGCCGACCTGCTTGACGTGCTCGGACCGAATCGCAAAATGGCGTTGTGTCGCGAGCTGACCAAGGATTACGAGCAGATCCGCCGTGGCACCATCGCCGAAATCCGCCAAAGCGTCGTCGACGATCCGCCGCGTGGCGAAATGGTGCTCGTCATCGCCGGCGCTTCCGAAGAGGAGGCCGACGCGGCCGCGCCCGCAACGCTGTCCATCGAGGATCTGGCGGTGCTGTCAGTCGACCGCGCGCAGGAAGACAACCTGCGTATCAAGGACGCGATTTCACAGGTTGTCGCCGAACATCCGCTGTCCGACGGCTCGCTCGCCAATCGCAAGCAGGTCTACAATGCCGTGCTTGCGATGAAGGGCTGATCGCTTCCGGAACCGTTCATTTCCAACGATTTCAGCAATATCCGCAGCGCTTCGGGAACACCTGGCCCGCCGACCTGCGCAAGATATTCCAGCATTGCAGGCGTCGCCGAAGGATTGGCGACCAGCCATTTGCGCAATCGCGGCGCATATTCCGCGATATGCCACAGCACATCTTGCGCGGTGTCGGCGTTGCACGCCACCAACGGCGTCAATTCGATCGGCGGCGCAGGCGGTTCGACCAATGCCCGCTGCCGCGCGTGCGGCTGATATTTCGGCGGCGCGCGACGTCGTTCGTGGCGTTTGCCATGGTGCCCATGCTGTTCATGTCGTTGCCCATGACGTTTGCTACGTTTCGCGCGCTCTTCATATCTCTTGCTTGCCGTGCGCCGCGACTGTGCCGACGCTTGCCGCGTCTGTCTCGTCTGCCGTGGTTTTTCCGACGGCCGTTGCGATTCGCGCATATCCGTCACTGCTTTCCGTCAATCGTCCGGAAAAACTGGCGTGCCCGTGGCGCGTTGCGAATATGGGTGGCCTCCTGCATGACCTGCAGGCAATCGTCGGGGCGGAACCGGAATTCCTGCATGAGCATGCATACGATTTCCGTGACCGGCGACTGCGTTTCCGGAGTGCAGTTCATGGCAAGGTCGCATGCGGTTCGTGTGGGCGTGGTGACGGTGATCGGGCCGACGTCGGTGACATGCTCGTCGGGCGCCTGTCGGTTGAAAACGCTGACTTTGCGACCGTACCTCGCCGTTCGGTAATGCGCTTTTGAAATGATGTCGATCGTGTTGGGAAACATGCCACCCAACCACACCCACGCAGCGGTGCCGGCGCACGCCACGGAACGGCTCGGCATCAGCGTTGAGATGATGCTGGCGCGGCCGTACAGCGTGCGCGAATCGTGATACGAGTAGGCGTTGTCGTTGTCAAGTTTGCATACCACGCCTAGGGAATGCAAACGATTCAAACAAATGGGGCCGGGCAGGTCGGCGTCGCCCAAAAGGGGAGGGGAGGTATCCATGCGGGGTACCGTAGCTGATACGGAAAGCGGCGTGCCACCGGCTTCGCGAAAAAAGTGGATAAGTGGACGATGATTGTTGCGTGATACAACAATGTGGATAACCTTGTGGACTACCGTAGCCTGACGCAGGCCGGTCTGCGAGAACGTCATCGACCCCATCCGCCCGTCTTCCGCCAATCGGAATGCGCCGAAAACACGGGATATGGCGCTTTGTATAATCGGGCACCATGAGTCATATTTTGGTGAATGTTGCATGGCCGTATGCCAACGGCCCCCGTCATATCGGCCACGTCGCCGGCTTCGGCGTGCCGTCCGACGTGTACGCGCGCTACGAGCGCATGAAGGGCAATGACGTGCTGATGGTGTCCGGCACCGACGAGCACGGCACCCCAATCCTGGTGGAAGCCGACAAGGAAGGCGTGAGCGCGCAGGAGCTCGCCAACCGCTACAACCGCGTGATCGCCAAGGACCTATGCGATCTCGGCCTGAGCTACGATCTGTTCACCCGCACCACCACCGGCAACCACGAAAAGGTCGTGCAGGAACTGTTCACGCAGTGCCTCGAAAACGGCTACATCTACAAGGGCACCCAGAAAGTCGCCATCTCCCCGTCCACCGGACGCACCCTGCCGGACCGCTACATCGAAGGCACCTGCCCGATCTGCGGCGCCGACGGAGCCCGTGGCGACCAGTGCGACGCCTGCGGCAACGAACTCGACCCGGACGAGCTGCTCAACCCCGTATCCAAGATCAACGGCGAAACCCCGCGCTTCGAGGAAACCGAACACTTCTTCCTCGACCTGCCGGCGCTCGCCGAAGCCAATCTCGCGTGGCTCAAGACCCGCGAAGGCTGGCGCACCAACGTCATCAACTTCTCCATCGGCCTGTTCAAGGAAGTCAAGCCGCGCGCCATCACGCGTGACATCGACTGGGGCATTCCGGTGCCGGTCAAGGGCTGGATCGACAACCCGAACAAGAAGCTGTACGTGTGGTTCGACGCTGTGATCGGCTACTTGTCCGCATCCATCGAATGGGCCCGCCGCAAGGGCGACCCGGAGGCATGGCGCGCATGGTGGAACGATCCGACCACCCCGGGCTACTACTTCATGGGCAAGGACAACATCACGTTCCACTCCCAGATCTGGCCGTCCGAAATGCTGGCCTACAACGGCCAGGGCTCCAAGGGCGGCGAAACCGGCAAGCTCGGCCCGCTGAACATGCCGGAGCAGGTCGTGGCCTCCGAGTTCATGACCATGGAAGGCAAGAAGTTCTCGTCCTCCCGCGGCATCGTCATCTACGTGAAGGACATCCTCGCCCGCTATCCCGTGGACGCCGTGCGTTACTACATCTCCGTGGCCGGTCCGGAAAGCTCCGATTCCGACTTCACTTGGGCCGAGTTCGTGCGCCACAACAATGAGGAGCTCGCCGCATCCTGGGGCAACCTGGTGAACCGCGTGGCCAACCTCATCAACAAGAACTTCGGCGAGATTCCGGCGTTCGACGAGGCTTCCGCCACCGACGAGGACCGTGCGCTGCTGGCCGAAACCAAGGCCGCGTTCGAAACCGTCGGCGGACTCATCGAAAACCACCGCCAGAAGAACGCGCTGTCCGAAGCGATGCGCGTGGTCGGCGACATCAACAAGTACATCTCCGCCACCGAACCGTGGAAGATCAAGGACAATCCGGCCCGCCTCGGCACCGTGCTGCACACCGCCGCCCAGGCCGTGTCCGACGCCAACCACCTGCTGGCCCCGTTCCTGCCGCACTCCGCACAGAAGGTGTGGGAGGCCCTCGGCGGAACCGGCGTCTTCTCGCCGCTGCCTCATCTGGAAGAGGTTGAGGATCTCGACAAGCCGGGCTTCACCTACCCGATCATCACCGGCGACTACGAGCTCGGCAAGACCGTGCATCCGTGGCAGTCCGAGCCGATCGTGGCCGGAACTCCGGTGCCGAAGCCGCATCCGATCTTCGCGAAGATTCCGCCGGAGGCCGTCGAAGAGGAGCTCGCCCGCTTCGATACCGAGCTGAAGGCCCGCCGCGAAGCCGAGGCCGCCCGTCTCGCCGCCGAAAAGGCCAAGCTCGAAGGCTGATTCCGTCGCATAACCCCCGTACGCGTCGCACGACTTTGATTTTTGGACGATTTCTTCAAGTCGTGCAACAGCTGCGGTGCGATAAGTGCCCCCTAACTGCTGTTTTTAGGTCAAAGTGACCGGAAAATGGCGGTTAGGGGGTATTTGTTTTGATTGCCGTGTCGCACGACTTGAAAAAAAGTGCCGAAAAATCGAAGTCGTGCGACATTTTGTGCCGTTTCAGCGTCTCATTCCCGTATCACGTTTCCACATGTGCGGCGTTTTGTGCGATTGGCGGGCCCGGCGGCCGGTCGAGGTATGCGTTGACGGCACACTCAAGGCCGTTCGGCCAAGCCTATGGCCTTACAACGCATATACGACCGACCGCATCCTTTTCGTAGGTATGTTCCGGTTGCTTTCGCATTGTTTTGGGTAGAAATGCGTGCGATTTTTCAGCTGGTCTTGGCGGGGTGTCGCAAGACGGTACTTCAAACCGCGGTACGAATCGTTAAAAAACGCAAGCCGTTCAGTACAATAAAACGCAGAGACGTGCAAAGCTGCAGGAAGGGGCTCTCCATGCTGGATATCAAACGCGTACTGAAGGCCGCTCCTACGAAAATGCGTTCCCGTGAGCCGCTGCAGCAGTTGTGGACACCGTGGGGTGAACGAATCGACCATGAATGGCTGTCCGCGCGCGCCGGCAACAAGGCGTTCAATCCCGCCGAGGAAGGCGAACGCACGCTGGACGAGGGTCGTACCCCCATACTCGGCGAGCACCCGCGCCCGACCATGGTACGCGACAACTGCACCATGCTCAATGGCTGGTGGGATTACGCGATCGCGTCCATTCCGGAAGATGAGACCGCGCCGAAATGGCGCAAAACGGCGGCGATGCTGACCCGCGACGAAGCGGTCCGCGCAGTCAAGGAAACCGCCATTCCGCAAACGTTCGACGGCAAGATCCTCGTACCGTTCTCGCCGGAATCCGCGCTGTCCGGCGTGCACCAGACCATTTACCCCGACAACCTGCTGTGGTACCGCACCGTCGTGCATCCCGTCACGCTCGGCGGAGAGGAAACGGTCCGGCAGATCGGCGACGCGAATCGCCTCATCCTGCATTTCGAAGCGGTCGATTATGTCTGCGCCTGCTATGTCAACGGCCAGCTCGCGGGCACGCACGTCGGCGGCTACCTGCCGTTCGACGTCGATATTTCGGCATTTATCGACCCTGATGACGCGTTTGAAATCGCGCTGTGCGTCTACGATCCGAACGATTCGGGCACGCAGTTGCGCGGCAAGCAGAAAATCGAGCGCGAAGGCATCTGGTACACCGCGCAAAGCGGCATTTGGCAAAGCGTCTGGCTGGAAATCGTGCCGGAAGCCTACCTGCGCACGCTGACACTCAAGGGGGCATCCGACGGCAAGTTGTTCGTCCGTGCGGAAATCGGCGGCGACAAGCCGAACGCGAAACTGCACATCGTCGTCACCGACCCTGCGGACGGCACGGTGGTGGCGGATGAGACGCTGCCGGCGGGCGTGCGCAAGGTGCGTGCGGAAATCGCAACAGCTGCCGAACATCTGTGGTCGCCGGCCGATCCGTATCTGTATGACGTGCGGGCCGAATTGCGATACGGGTCGGCGAAACCCGCGGAAACGGCGGGTGATGCGGCGGTCGCGCAATCGCAGCCGATGGATGTCGTAAGTTCCTACTGCGCGTTCCGTTCCGTCGAAATCAAACCGGATACGAAGGGGGTGGCGCGCTTCCATCTCAACGGCAAGCCGCTCTTCGTCAAAGGCGTGCTCGACCAAGGCTACTGGCCGGACGGCCTCATGACCGCGCCCGACGACGAGGCGCTGACGCATGACATCACGGCCATGAAAAACGCCGGCTTCAACATGCTGCGCAAGCACATCAAAATCGAGTCGGCCCGCTGGTACTACCATTGCGACCGCCTCGGCATGCTCGTCTGGCAGGACGCGGTGTCCGGCGGCGGCACGGACGGCGAATACAATGCGTGGACCACGAATCGCAAGCCGACGCTCATCCGCTCCACATGGAACAAATTCCGCGACGACACCGCCAAACATTTCACGGCGCTCGGCGCGGACGACCCGATCTACCGGCGCGACTGGTCGCGTACGTGCGACGCGATGGTGCACATGCTCGGCGGGCACCCCTCCATCGTGACGTGGACGCTGTTCAACGAAGGCTGGGGCCAATTCGACGCGTGCGATGCAGCCGAACGCATCCACGCGCTCGATCCGACCCGTCCGATCGACGCGACGAGCGGCTGGTACGACCAGCATTGCGGCGACTTCCATAGCGTGCACAACTATTTCCGGCCGCTGGAAATCTACCCGGACAAGGGTCCGTTGCGCGGATACGTGGCCGAATTCGAGAAGAAGCACCGCCGTCGCCGCAGGGCCGCGCATTACGTGGTGCTGCCGGTCGCACGGCACGGCGTACGCGCGTTCGTGATTTCGGAATTCGGCGGATTGGCGCAGCTCGTACCGGAGCATGCGGCGGTGTCGCGCGCCTACGGTTACGGTGAATACGATTCGATCGACGATTGGCGGGCCGCCGTGCGTTCCGTGCTCGCCTCCGCGGCCGCACTGGAATCGCGCGGACTTGCGGGATACGTGTATACGCAGGTTTCCGACGTGGAGGAGGAGCTCAACGGCCTGCTGACCTACGATCGCCGCGTCGACAAATTCGCCGAGTGAGATGCGCGATTGCGTGTGAGTGCACGGCGTCGTTGAGCGGCGGTGTTGTATAGCGGCGTTTCATGACGGTGTCGGCAGATGCCGTGCAATCGTCTGTTGCCGCGCTGAACAAGCTGCAGGAAGGCCGTTGGGGCGATATTCAGTGGGATAAACCCCCGAATTCGCACCGTCGTGACATTTCCGCTACGAAATTCTCAGGGAATTGACAGGAACACACATCGTTCCTCCAAGGGTCGGGCGGTTATATAGAACATGTCAACGGTTACGGCTGTTGGCGAGGTTCTTTCAAGAATCCCATAACTGAACCCTTCTTCTCTCTTCTCTCTCAGCCGGCGGCCTTCTCTCCGCCGGCTTTCTTTTTGCCGGCTTGCTTGTGGATGGTTTGACGGCTTGATTCGGTCCGCTTGCTCGTGGATATCCGAGGAGGCTCTCCGCACGAGGGAAAAGCATGTGCCGCTGGCCTGTGCTTCACGCTTTCCTGCACTGAAAAATAACCGGTAAACGTTTTCTAAAAAATCGGAGTGTCGCATGTCGCCATGACCTACACTTGAATGCAATATACGCAGCATACAAGCGCGGCAGGGTTGCTACTCAATGCGAGGCAAGACCTGGAACGACGTCACTATACGTCGTTCCAGGTCTTTTTTGTTTGCTGCGATTGCTGCATCTCATATCGATGAGGATCGATGGGAATGGAAGGTGGAATCATGACTGCGGTGCAGACGTCCAATCCAGTACACGACGCCGAAGGTGCGGTGGAAGCCGGCATCCATGAGGTCGGCGCGACGATCGACGCCGTCGAGCGGGAGGTGGGGCGTGGCGTTTCCACACGTTTCCCGCTCAACAGCGCGTTCATCTTCACGTTCGGCGCGCTGGGAGGCATGCTGTTCGGCTTCGACACCGGCATCATCTCCGGAGCCTCGCCGCTCATCGAATCCGATTTCGGCCTGTCCGTGGCTCAGACCGGGTTCATCACATCATCCGTGTTGATCGGTTCCTGCGCGGGAGCCCTGTCCATCGGCGCGCTGTCCGATCGTTTCGGCCGCAAGAAGCTGCTGATTCTGGCGGCGATACTGTTCCTGCTCGGTTCGGGCATGTGCGCGGGATCCACGGGATTCCTGATGATGGTCGTGGCCCGCATCATCCTCGGTCTCGCCGTCGGCGCGGCCTCCTCGCTGACTCCGGCATATCTTGCCGAGCTTGCGCCGAAGGAACGTCGTGGATCGCTGTCCACGCTATTCCAGCTGATGATCACTTTCGGCATCCTGCTGGCATACGCGTCCAATCTCGGCTTCCTCGGCCACAATATCGCCGGCATCCGCGATTGGCGGTGGATGCTGGGGTCGGCGCTCGTGCCGGCGGCCCTGCTGCTGATCGGCGGCCTGCTGCTGCCGGAATCGCCGCGATATCTGGTGAGTCGAGGCAAGGATCGTGAGGCGTTCAAAGTACTTACCCTTATTCGCAAGGACGTCGATCAGACGCAGGTGCAGCTCGAGCTCGACGAGATCAAGGCCGTCGCCGCGCAGAACACCAAGGGCGGTGTCCGCGAGCTGTTCCGTATCGCCCGTCCTGCGCTCGTCGCCGCGATCGGCATCATGCTGTTCCAGCAGCTCGTCGGCATCAACTCCGTGATCTATTTCCTGCCGCAGGTGTTCATCAAAGGCTTCGGATTCCCCGAAAACCATGCCATCTGGGTGTCGGTCGGCATTGGCGTGGTCAACTTCGTGGCCACTATCGCGGCCACGCTTATCATGGACAAATTCCCCCGCAAGAAGCTGCTGATCTTCGGATCGGTGACGATGACCATCGCCCTCGCGGTGCTGGCCGTGCTTAACTTCACCGGCGATGTGGCCACGCTGGCCGTGCCGACCATGGTGCTGATCGCCTGCTATATCCTCGGCTTCGCGCTGTCATGGGGTCCGATCGCATGGGTGCTCATCGGCGAGATCTTCCCGTTGAGCGTGCGCGGCATCGGCAGCTCCTTCGGTTCCGCTGCCAACTGGCTGGGCAATTTCGTGGTCTCCCAGTTCTTCCTCATGCTGCTGGCCATGTTCGGCAACAACGTCGGCGGCCCGTTCACCATCTTTGGCGTGTTCTCCGCGCTGTCCATCCCGTTCGTGCTGCGTTTCGTGCCTGAGACCAAGGGCAAGTCGCTCGAACAGATCGAAGAGGAAATGGTCCGCCGCTGATACGGCGTCGCGGCATCGACGGCCATTGAATGGGGCGGGCACTCCGGAGGAGTATTCACCCCATTCACGTTATTCAACAGCGTTCGTATGAGAAGCGGCGGATTCGATCAAGGCATTCCCGGCTTTCCTCAAGCCATGGCATGCCGATGACGAACACATGCCCCAACGTCTCATGGCGGCGCGGCTTCGGGTCGAACAATTCAAAATCGGCGCCTTTGCGCGACAAGGCGGCGGCCAACGCCAGATTGTCGGCTTCAAGGAAATCGTCGCCGCAGGTGATGATGAGCAAGGGTGGCAGATCGACGTTGAACGCCAGACCCTCAGCGGTGAGGAACTTCGGATCGGCGGCTTCGAGCCCCGCAAAGAAATCGACGCCCAACATCTGCTCAAGACCGATACGGCGGTTCGGGTCATACCCGACCGTCAGCTTGCGGCCCATGGTCTCCAACGACGCCGAACTGTACGCGCCGCACACCGGAGCGGCACCCGCGAATCGGATGCCGGACGGCTTGTCGACGCCAAACGCAGCCGCGGCTTCCGCATTGTTTTCAATGGCCAAGGTCAGTAGCGTCAACGCGCCACCTGCGGAATCGCCGGTGAGGAACACCGCGTTCGGATTGACCGGATAATCGGCCATATGGGCTGCGATCCAACGCAATGCCGCCTGGATATCGGCCAATTGCCCACGCAAGTCGGTCTGCGGCGCCGGACGATAGTTCAATGAAAACACCGCGAAGCCCTGTTCCGCGAGATGCACGTTGAAATTCCGGTTCAGCTCCTTGTATCCGTAAGTGAATCCGCCGCCATGGATATCGATGTACACCGGCAGGGTGTGCCCACCGCGCAATACCGCGTCATGCGGCAGATACAGGTCGAGCAAATGGCCGCGGCACGCTCCCGCGGCCGTATCGTACCCGCCATCCGGCAGGTAGGCGAGGTCGGCGATTACATCGATGTCTTCCGGCGTGCTCCAGCGTTCGGAACGCGGCGTATCGATGGCGATCGCGCCAAATCGCATTCCCAGAATGCCCGGCAGCAGGTTCTCGGGAACCCCTTCGAGGTCGCCCGTGGTCTCCGTCCAACGTTCCGCGTTCCTGAGCATGTCCTCCGACAGGCCATATTCCGCAGCGAACTTCGCGCGGATGTGCTCCAAGTCCGTCATCCTTGCCGTCCTTTCCTCGACGTGCGTCGCCGATGCTCGTATCGATAGTTCGAGCTTGATTCCATTATCGTGCGATGTTCCGATGCGATGCTCCGATTCCGGCGAGCCAGGCTCCGATGACGGTTTTCGCAGCACCCGCAAACCAGTGGTATGTAACGGTATATATGTTGATTTTATTATGATTGCGACACGCCGAAAACGCATCTGTTGCATCGGCGTACGGTTCGTTTAAAATAAGTCGAGTTTGCGAATCCGAACAGGGGTTTCGGCCGGCGGCGGCATGCCGGTGACGGGACGCTCGACACACGACGGACGTGAATCGTGGCGGCAACGAATGGCCGCAACACCACAACCCAACAACAACCCAACCAAGACCCAAGCAAACAATTCGAAGGAACGCTACGTATGTATGTCGATCCGAAACGCAACCAGCAGGCGGGCAACCTTGCATGGATCCTGCCGTACTGCAAACCCGACCTGCCGCGCGTGGCCGGCGCGGTCGTACTGTTCTGCGTGAACAACACCATGGCCCTCACCATCCCGCTGCTGTCCGGACTGATCGTGGACCGCGTCATCACCCAAGGCCATGTGGACGAACTGACCCGACTGTGCGTCATGATGCTCGTGCTCACCGTGGTGCGTGTCGGCTCCCGTTACGGCTGCCAAATGTGGATGGAACGCTTCGGACAGAACTCCATCTATCGTCTCGTCAGCGACGAATTCGAAAAACTCCACGAACTTGACTTCACCTACTTCAACCACACTCGCACTGGCGACATCATGAGCCGCATGACGTCCGACACCGACGCCATCCGCCACGCACTGAGCTGGGTGAGCCTGCAAGCGCTTGACTGCGTGGTCATGTTCATCGGCGCGCTCGCCATGATGTTTTCGATTGATTGGCGACTTGCGCTTGCGCTCGCTTGCGTCACGCCACCACTGTTCATTTTGACACGCGGTCTGTCGAAGCATGCACGACCCCTGTTCTTCGATATCCGAAACTCGCTCGCCGAAATGAATTCGATGGTCGAGGAAAACATCGAAGGCAACCGCGTCGTCAAAGCGTTTGTGCGCGAATCGTACGAAACCGAAAAATTTGACGGACGCAACGACGACTATATGCAACGCAACATGGCCCAGGCATACAACAGCCGCAAATACATGCCCTGGCTTGACGGTCTCGGCTTTTCGCTGCAACTTATCACACTCGGTTTCGGCGGCTTTCTCGTCATCAAAGGGTACATGACTCTTGGCAACCTTGTGGCGTTCAACTCATACCTGTGGATGCTTGACAGCCCAATCCGCCAATCCGGATGGCTTACCAACGACTGGCAACGTTTCAACGCGGCATGCATAAAAATCCGTAAGCTGCTCACCGCCGAATCGCGTATTCGCGAAAAGCCGGAGTTTGCGGGGAAAGCCACGCAAAGCACTACGCGAGTCGGTACGCAAGGTACGCAAGGGGCGCAAGCCGCCGATAAATCGGCTAGAATCGCAGGAACCATCGACTTCCAGCACGTCGACTTCGCTTTCCCCGACGATCTGGGGACGCCTGTGCTCAGCGACATCGACTTCCACGTTCCCGCAGGCGCGAAACTCGGAATCCTCGGCGAAACCGGCTCCGGCAAATCGACTCTCGTCAACCTTATCTCCCGTTTCTACGACCCAACCGCCGGTCGTGTGCTCATCGACGGCATCGACGCGCGCGACTGGCCGCTCGCCACGTTGCGATCGCAAGTCTGCATCGTCGCGCAGGATACGTTCCTGTTTTCCGATACGATCGGCAGCAACATCAGCTTTGGCGCGGGCGACCGAGGCAACCGACTTGAGTACAACGGTCAGTACGACGGCCAGCGCAGACGACGTGGTTACGACGAACAGTACGTGCGCCGCATGGCCGCCATTGCCGGCGCGGATGGCTTCATCAGCAGCATGCCGGACGGCTACGATACCGTCGTCGGCGAACGTGGCGTCGGCCTGTCCGGCGGACAGAAGCAGCGACTGAGCTTGGCGCGTGCTCTCGCCGACAATCCGTCGATTCTGATTATGGACGATACGACCAGCGCCGTCGATATGGAAACGGAAGCAGAGATTCAGCGGCACTTGCGCGATTTGGACGAGAAGAAGACGATTGTCACAATCGCCCACCGCATTTCGTCGGTCAAGGATTCCGACTTGATTCTCGTGCTGGAGCATGGGCGCATTGTGGAACGTGGCACGCACGACGAATTGGTGGCCTCGCACGGCCGATATTGGCAGATTTACAGCAAGCAGTTGGGCGTGGATGCCGGCCGCTCGCAGGGATTCGAAGCGTAAGACGCGGGGGAGGATAACATCATGGCACAACGCAACACCTTCCGTGACGATGAAGACCTTGAAGAGAAGATCAATATGCGCGACCTCGCGCGCGTCGGCGTCTACCTGAAACCGTACATGGCCCGCGTGGTCTGGATCCTCATCGTCGTGGCGGCAATGGGCTGCATCAACGTCGTGGAACCGTATCTGACGAAAATCATGATCGACAGTGTCATTCCGGCGAAAAACCTTGCACTGCTTGGCGAGCTGGTGGCACTGCTGGCGGTGCTCATCGTCATTTACGAATTCGGTTTGCGCTACCGTACTGTGGAAATCACGCGCGTCGGCCAGCTCATGCTTAAAGACATGCGCCGCGACCTGTTTACGCACATTCAGACGTTGCCGTTCAGCTATTTCGACTCGCGTCCGCATGGCAAAATCCTCATCCGCGTGGTCAACTATGTGAACACGCTTTCGGACACCCTGAGCTCCGGTCTGGTCAACGTGATTTCCGACGTGTTCACGTTCTTCATCACGCTAGTGGTCATGTTCGTCGTGGATTGGCGTCTCGCGCTGTACAGTCTCGCGTTGTTCCCGCTGCTCATCGCGTGGGTGCTGGGATTGCAGCATTTCCAGCGTCGCGCGTACCAGGTGCTATCCAATAAGCAGAGCAATCTCAACGCGTTCATCCACGAATCGATCGCCGGTGTGAAGACCACCCAGACGTTCGCGCGCGAGGACACGCAGTTCCGCACATTCCAGGAACAGCAGGGCGCTGTGCGTTCCGCGTGGATGCGTACGGTGCATATCCAGACGCTTATGTGGCCGGGCATCCAGACGATTTCCGTCATGACGATCGCGTTCATCTATTATGTGGGCGTCACCGGTTTCGGCGGTGTGGACGTGACCACGGGTGTGCTGATCGCGTTCGTCGGCTACGCGAACAACTTCTGGAACCCGGTAATCAGCATCGGAAACTTCTACAACCAGCTGATCACCTGCTCCGCGTATCTCGAGCGCATCTTCGAGACGCTGGATGTGCAGCCGGAGATCCGCAACGCGCCGGACGCCGTCGATCTGCCGCAGATCGAGGGCCGCGTCGACTTCAACGACGTCGTCTTCCGCTATGAGCCGGACGGCCGCAACATCCTGAACCTGGTCGACCTGCATGTCGAGCCAGGCAAGACGATTGCGCTGGTCGGTCCTACGGGTGCCGGCAAAACCACGATCATCAACCTGCTGTCGCGTTTCTACGACGTCGCCGAAGGCTCGGTGACGATCGACGGCCACGACGTGCGTTCCGTCACGTTGGAAAGCCTGCGCCGGCAGATGGGCGTCATGCTGCAGGACACGTTCATCTTCTCCGGCAACGTGCGTGAGAACATCCGCTACGGCAAACTGGACGCCACCGACGAGGAGATCGTGGCCGCGGCCAAAGCGGTGCATGCGCACGAATTCATCATGGAACTGCCAGACGGCTACGACACCGTGGTGGAGGAGCGCGGCTCGACCCTGTCCGCGGGCCAACGCCAGCTCATCGCGTTCGCGCGCGTGCTGCTCGCCGACCCGCGCATCCTGATCCTCGACGAGGCCACGTCGAATATCGACACGCGTACCGAGGAGGCGCTGCAGGCCGGTCTGAACCATCTGCTCAAGGGACGCACGAGCTTCATCATCGCGCACCGCCTGTCCACGATCGAGAATGCGGATGAGATCTGCTACATCGACCACGGGCAGATCGTGGAGCAGGGCAACCATGCCGAGCTGCTCGCCCGCCATGGCGCCTACTACCGGCTCTACGAATCGCAGTACGCCATGATCAAGGTCTGAGCAGCCGACCGCCAGCCCCGGCGGCTAGCTGCTCTGCCCCTTAGCCCGTATATCCGCAATCCGAAATGCCTGTCCAACGGTCGCGCAGCCAATGCGCGGCCATCTTGGGCCGGCTGCCGCGGTGGGATTCCCGTCGGACATGCCGCCATGCGGAATGTACTTTGGAGCAACCCGTGGAATAATGGATTGTGAGCGTTAACAAGACAACGATGCACTAAGGAGCGCTTGCACTCATGACTACCACCAATCGCACCAGCCATCCAATCGCATTGCGCGACGCCACCGTCACCGACCCGTTCTGGGCATCGCGGCAGGAACTCGTGCGCACCCAGGTGATTCCCTACCAGTGGAACGCGCTGAACGACAACGTTCCCGGCGCCGCACCCAGCTACTGCATGCACAACTTCAAGGCCGCCGCCGCGCAGAACGCAGAACACCACAAGGAAGGCAAGGCCTTCGTGCCGCCGAAATACACGTTCCGCGGCTTCGAAGCCCTGCCGGACGACCCGGCGCACCCCGATCCCGACAAGTTCTACGGCTTCGTGTTCCAAGACACTGATTTCTCCAAATGGATCGAAGCGGTCGGCTACTCGCTGACCCACCACCCGGACGCTGACCTTGAAGCGACCGCCGACACCGCCATCGATATCGTCTGCGCGGCGCAGCTCGACAACGGCTACCTGGACACCTACTACATCCTCAACGGCATGGACCGGCACTTCACCAACCTGAAGGACCACCATGAGCTGTACTGCTTCGGCCACCTGACCGAAGGCGCGATTGCCTACTATCAAGCCACCGGCAAACGCAAGCTGCTCGACGCGGCCTGCCGTTTCGCTGATTACATCGATTTCCGATTCGGCACCGCCGACGGCAAGCTGCACGGCTATCCCGGGCACGAAATCGCCGAAATGGCACTCGTCAAACTCGCCGAGACCACCGGCGAACAGCGCTATGCCGACCTCGCCGAATACTTTGTACGCCAACGCGGCCGGCAGCCGCTCTATTTCGAGCTCGAAGACCGCCGCCGCGCCCGGGAGGACGGCCGCAACTACGCGCCGCGCGAGCAGAACTACGCCTACTACCAGGCCGACAAGCCGATCACAGAACAGACGGAGGCCCTCGGACACGCCGTCCGCGCCGCCTACTTCTACGCCGGAACCGCCGACGTGGCACGCCTGACCGGCGACTCCGACCTGCTGGCATCCTGCGAACGACTATGGCGCAACATCGTCGACCGAAAGCTCTACATCACCGGCGGTATCGGCGCCACACACATGGGGGAGGCCTTCTCCTTCGACTATGATCTGCCGAACGACACCGCCTATTCGGAAAGCTGCGCCGCCATCGCGCTCGCGTTCTTCGCCCGCCGCATGCTGGAAATCCAGCCGAAATCCGAATATGCGGACGTCATGGAATCGGCGCTGTACAACACCACGCTCGCCGGCATGGCACTCGATGGCAAAAGCTTCTTCTACGTGAACCCGCTCGAAGTGGTGCCCGAGGCATGCCATCGCGATGAACGCAAGGCGCACGTCAAGCCGGTGCGCCAGAAGTGGTTCGGATGCGCCTGCTGCCCGCCGAACATCGCACGCATCGTGGAGGACGTGCAGCAGTACGCCTACACGATCGGAGACGACTCATCCACCCTGTATGTGCATCTGTATATGGGCGGCGGCGTCCATGCCAGGCTTTCCGGCACCGATGTGCGCCTTGACGTCATGTCCGATATGCCCTGGTCCGGCAAGGGATCCGTCGCAGTGGGCTTTGATGCAGGCGATTCTGCTTCCGATGCATCCAAGGACGCGGTTTTCACGATCGCCCTCCGTCTGCCCGCCTGGGCCGGTGGCGAAACCGCTTCCGATGCGGTCACCGTGCGCGGCCGCGACGACATCTCCCGCGTCATCAGAGACGGATACCTGTATCTGACCGGCGCATGGCATGACGGCGACGTCGTCGATTTCGATTTCCCGATGCCGGTCCACATGGTCGCCGCGAATCCGCTCGTACGCGAGGACGCCGGAAAGGTGGCGTTCGTGCGCGGACCGCTGGCCTACTGCGCGGAAGGTGTCGATAATGGCGCGAACCTGCATCTGCTGCACGCCGACACCGCGCGCATCGCATCCGATCCATCCTGCGTGTCTGTTGATCGCATCGTCTTCCATGCCGGCGCCGCCGCACAGGACGAGCAGGGGCTCGGCGAGGTGGACGCCGTCGATATGCCGATGACCACGCTGGCGATTCCCGCTTGGCGTGAAGTGGAAGACTCCGCGCAAACCTCCGCGTTGTACCATGATTGGCGTCCCGCCGAACGCAAGACGACGACGGCCACGCTGATTCCATACTTCGCATGGGCCAACCGTGGCGAGAACGAGATGACGGTGTTCCTACGCGCGTGAGCATGACGAGTGACGAAGGGACTGCCCGACAAAGGGGCTGTCCTTGGTTTCGGCAACATCACCAAAACCAAGGATGCGCCAGTCAAGTTCATCGCATATTTCCGCTTCGAGTAGACACGCACGTGCGATTTGCCCCATTTACCGCTTAAGCTAGTACCAGGTACGTCAATCGATGCACGTCAATGATCAGGCGGTATCTGAACACGGTTGAGGAGTCGAAGATGATAAGCGGTGCCGGTGCAATGAACCCCGTATGTCCCCGTGAGGACGGGCGTCTCGAATGGGGCAATGGCGTGGTTTCCATGCTGTTCGACACGGCAGGCGATTCCCCCGTCCGATTGTGCAACGTTGCAGGCCGCGGCATGGGGCCCATCGGCGGCCGTGTTACCGACGATGGAAGAACCGTGCTGGAACGTGATCCGCGTCCAATCGTCGAAGTGCGTGCCGCCAACACCGGATCGCAGGACAATCGCCTCACCTTGATCGCCACGGTGGCGGGCAGCGTATTGCGATTCGTCTCGGCCGCCGCTTCCGAGCCGGAGGAAGGGTCCGCCGAACCATATCGTTTGGAGATCGTCCAATTCGCTTCGTATGCGGAACTGGAGCCGCACGGGCGCGCGTTCGAACCGACCGCCGCCGAACGGGCCGAAGCCGCCGCGCAGCCCTCGCCGGAAACCGTCCGCCATGCCGACGCCACGGCTGGGCTGGTAGTCACTTCCGTATTCGAAGCGTTCCCGGGACTGTCCGCAGTGCGTACCTACACGCGGTTGAGCTCCGCGCGCCCGCTGCCTATCGAGGCGGTGTCGTCGTTGAATCTGACGGTGCCGATGCGCGTCAACTGCGGCAAAATCGACCATTCCCGCGTATTCTGGGGAGACTCCGCGTGGGCGGTGGAAAACGATTGGCGCAGCCGTCCACTGCGCGACGTGTCGGTGCGCAATCGCAATCAAGTCATCAATCCCGGCCAATCCAGCTCGCGATTCGCCATGAGCTCCGCCTCCACATGGAGCACCGGCGTGCATGAGCCGGCCGGCATCGTACAGGTGGAGGGCTCGCGCCGCCAATCGCGCGACTTCTCCGTAATGTGGCAGATCGAGCACAACGGCCCATGGGAATGGGAAATCGGCGAGGATGATCCCGGTTTGCACATCAGCGCGTTCGGACCGGAATATCAGGACCACCATTGGTATACGGAGTTGGGTGAAGGCCATGATTTCGAATCGGTGCCGGTCTCCTTCGCGATCGCGGCCGGCGATTGGCAGCAGTCCGTCGTCGAAATGACGTTGCAGCGCCGTGCGTTGCGTGCTGCCAAGGCCCGCGAATTAGGTCGTTCCGAGCAGTTCGAGCACACGCAGGGGCTCGTCGTCTACAACGATTACATGAACACCCTGTTCGGCGACCCGCGCTTGGAGAAGGAACTGCCGCTCGTCGAAGGCGCGGCGCGCGTCGGTGCGGACATCTTCTGCATCGACGCGGGCTGGTACGACAGCACGGACGGCGGCTGGTGGGACATGGTCGGCGAATGGCAGGCCTCCACGAACCGTTTCGGCGAAGCCGGGCTCAAGGGCTTGGCCGACACCATCCGCGCGCATGGCATGGGCTTGGGATTGTGGCTCGAGCCTGAGGTGATTGGCGTGAAATCGCCGCTCGCCCAAAGTCTGCCCGATGACGCGTTCTTCCAGCGCCACGGTGTGCGCGTATGCGATTCGGGCCGGTACCTGCTCGACTTCCGCTCGCCCGCCGCACGCGAGCACGTCACTCGCACCGTCGACCGGCTGATCGACGATTTCGGCGCGGTCTTCTTCAAATTCGACTACAACACCGTCCCCGGCGTCGGCACTGATCTCGACGCCGAATCCGCCGGCGCTGGCCTGCTCGGCCACTGCCGTGCCTATTTGGATTGGCTGGACGACCTGCGCCGCCGCCATCCGGACGTTATGATCGAAAACTGCGGTTCCGGTGCGATGCGCGCCGATTACGCGCAGCTGCAGCGATTGGATCTGCAATCCACCTCCGACCAGTGTGATCCGCTGATTTACGCCGCGATCGCCGCCGGCGCCGGTCTGACGATACTGCCGGAACAGCAAGGCAACTGGGGTTACGCCCAGCAGGAGATGGACGATGAGACCGCCGTCTTCACGCTGGCCACGGGCATACTCGGCAGGCTGTACCTGTCCGGATTCATCGATCGCATGGACGAGCATCGGCTCGCCTTGGTGCGGGATGCGGTGGCCTTGCACCGCCGTGTGCTGACCGAGCAGCAGGAATTGGTGCCGTTCTGGCCGGCCCGTCTGCCTGATTTCGATGGCGATTGGCTCGTCGTCGGTCTGCGCCATCCGTCATTCCTCCCGTCGGAGGACGACGATCCGTGCGATTACATCATCGTCTGGCGTCGCGGCGGCACGCCTTCCGTGAACGTGCCGCTGTCCGAGGACTGCCATATCGAGCAGATCTTCCCGAATCCGGCCGTTCCCGAGCATGCGCCCGACGCCAAGCCGTGGACCGTCGAGCGCATGGACCCCGAGACGGTCCGGCTCAACGCGGCCACCTCCAAGCAGCCGTCCGCCCGCATCTTCGCCATCCGCCGCGCCTGAGCGGTTGCGACGGATGGACAATCGCGCCGCCTACAGGGCGAAGGCGGTTTCGATGGCGTCGTATTCGGCGGCCGTGATCGGCAGAATCGCGCCGTGACGCTTCTTCAGCGCGCCGAAATCGATATCGTCTGCGCGCTGCCAATCGGCCGGATCATGCGAGGCGAGCGAGGCGGCGCGGAACGACAGGTAGCCCTTGGACTCCGCGTACTGGTCGCACATCAGGCCGAATGGCATGGTCCTGCCGTTGACCACCTTCACGTCTTCGTCGTTGTAACGGAACAGTTCCGGCCCTTCCAAGTAGTGCATGGAATACCGGCCATTGCCGAAGATGTCGGTGAGCGTGCCCACATACGACCACTCATTCGGGTCGTCGGTGCGCAGCACCTCGTAGGTCGTCGCATACGGGTTACGGGTGCGTTCGATGGTGATTTCCGAGTCCTTGGACGCGCGGTACCACCAGCCGTCATCGTCGCGCAGCATGGTCGAATCGATGATCACATTCTTACGATCGATCCACTTGACCGGATCGGAGAACACCCTGAAATCAACGGTCGTCGCATAATACACATTCGTCGGATCGCCGAGCTCGTTGGCCAATGGATCCGCGGAGCTTTCGGCGTTGCTCTTCGTGGACCAGAACACGATCCACTGCCCGCGATTCGGATCCCAATTCGCCTCCGGAGCCCAAGCCATGCCAGCGTCCGGAATCTTCGAGGCCACGTCCACCAGGCGCGGCTCGCTCCAATGGACCAGGTCAGGGGAGTCCCAGATCACCAGGCCGGTCGATCCATTCGTGGTGGCGCCATCGTTCGGCCCCCAGCCGCCACGGTAATAGATGCTCAAATCGGTGGCCACAATGTGGAATCCACCACGTGGGTCGCGCACGATATGCGGGTCGCGCACGCCCTTCTCGCCGCCTAGCCACGTCAACGCCGGACTGCCGGCCGGGCGCAGATCCCTCCAATGCACGCCGTCGCGGCTCAGCGCGAAGTACAGCTGTTCGTCGGTGGGATTGCGTTCCTCGCCGATGAAATGCACGAACAGATAGGCCTGGGTGTCGATGCTCATGATGCTCCTAGAGATTCCTTGATGAATGATGGCGATTGATTCCGATTGAGTGATTCCGATTGAGTGGGATTGGCCGCGAAGGCTGCTGCCTATGGCGGATTGCCTGCCATCGGGGCGTCATCCTCAGACCGCGGTCGATTCCCGGTCCACCAGCTGGTAGCCGATGATGGCCCGTCTTGGCGGCAACGCCTCGTCTGTTCCATGATCGATACGTTCGGACAGCATATCGACCGAGAATTTCGCAAGCTGCGTGAAATCGACCTGGATGGTGCTCAACGCCGGCGTCGTGTACGAGCCGGAGGTCACGCCGTCGAAACCGATCACCTTCACGTCCTGCGGCACGCGCAGTCCGCGGTCCGCGAGCCCGCGTATCACGCCGAACGCCGCGAAATCGTTGGCGCAGCACGCGCCGTCGAACTCGGTGCCACCATGTCCGCTCCGTGCGGCGAGAATACGTTCCGCAATCGCATGCCCGGCGATGATGCCATTGGCCACATCCCCGGCTTCGAACACCATCGACTCGTCATAGGGCAGTCCGGCGTCGGACAGCGCTCCGCATGCGCCGCGCAATCGCAGAGCGAACGCGTTCTGGGCATGCGCCAGATCGGCGCGGGGGGCGAACCGGTGGCCGACGATCGCGATATTGCGGCATCCGCGGTCGATGAGATGCTGCATCGCCGCGCGTTCGGCCTCCTCGTTGGGGAAGTTCACGGCATCGACGGTCGGCGTCTCCTCGCAGGCGTCCAGCAGCACGAATGGTCTGCCGCCATTGAGTTTGGACAGCGGCACATTTGTGCCCAAGCCTGTGGCGTGCAGGATCTCGCCATCGAACAGCTGCCCGGAGAACGGATTGCTGCTCAGCGCGTGCTCGGCAGCGTCCGGCGAATACTGCGTCTGCTCGATGAATGGAATAAGTCCGCGGGACACGATTTCGTTGCTCAACGCCTGCGTGAGCTTTGAATAGAACGGCGAATCGAATTCGTTGACGATGACGTGGATGATGTTGCTGCGGCCCGATTTGAGCATGCTGGCCGTCAGATTGATGCGGTAATTGAGTTTCTTCGCTGCGGCGATCACTTTGGCGCGGGTCGATTCCTTGACGCCTGGCTTGCCGCGCAGCGCGTTCGACGCGGTCATGGGGGAGACGCCCGCTTCCGCGGCCACGTCGCGTAGCGTCGGTGTGCTGCTGGTCATATGCCGCTCCTTGAACAATACGATTGATATGTAACGATATTATATTTTTTCGATTCTGTAAAATCGTTGCAAATACAAAGACTCACCGACGTATTGTGTCCATTGCGGACGCTTGGATTTGCGCTAGAATATGTAACGATACATATATGGTTCGCATGACGGCGTCCGGCTTTTGCCACCGCTGCGTCATAGCGGCCCCGAACGAAGAGAGGTTCGATGACGATCCCTACCACCGTTTCCGTCGCCCCGGCTGACGAATATCCGGCTGACGGCCACACCATGACCGACAAACTCACCGCCACACTCGACAAAGCGGGCGTGCGCGCCATCAGCACCGACCTGTGGGGCATCTTCTTCGAAGACATCAGCTACTCCGGCGACGGCGGCCTCAACGCCGACCTCGTGCAGAACGGCGCCTTCGAATACAACCGCGCCGACTCCATCGATTGGAGCAACTACAGCTTCTGGCGCAAAATCGTGCCGGAAGGCTCGTTCGCCGCGTTCTGCATCCATGACGACGACCCGGTCGCCACCGAAAACCCGCATTACGCGACGGTGGAAGTCGAACACGCCCCTGCCGCGCTGGACAACACCGGCTGGGACGGCATGGTGTTCCACGCCGGAGAAACCTACGATTTCACCGCCTGGATGCGCGTGCGATCGGAAAGCGCGATGCCGGTGACGGTCTCGCTGCGCGGAGACGACGGCAGCATCATCGCCGAAAACACCATCACCGTCTCAGCCTCGGCATGGACGACATACCAAGCCTCGCTGACCGTTCCTGAGCACGGCGATGCCGGCTCGAGCGTGGCCACACAGGGCACATTGCGCCTGACCTTCGACGGCGAAGGCGTCATCGACCTCGACTTCGTCACCTTGGAGCCACGCACCACCTACCGCGGCCTCAAGCACTTCCGCCCGGATTTGGTGGAGGCGCTCGCCGACCTCAAACCACGATTCATGCGATTCCCCGGCGGCTGCATCACCCACGGCCTCGGCATGGACAACATGTACCACTGGGACCGCACCATTGGACCGGTCGAGCATCGTCCGCACAACTTCAACCTCTGGGGCTACCACCAGTCATTCCGCATCGGCTACTACGAATACCTGTGCCTGTGCGAAACAATCGGCGCCAAGCCGCTGCCGGTGCTGCCCGCCGGCGTGAGCTGCCAAAACACCAGCCAAGGCCCGGTGCCGGTGGCGCAGGAGGATATGCCCGCTTACATCGATGAAGTGCTCCACCTCATCGAATTCTGCAACGGCAGCACCGCCACCGAATGGGGTGCCAAGCGCGCCGCCATGGGCCATCCGGAGCCGTTCGGTCTCGAATACCTCGGCATCGGCAACGAGGATCTTATCGACGACGTGTTCAAGAACCGCTTCCAGCAGATTTTCGACGCCGTCAAAGCCGCATATCCGGACATCGTCGTCGTCGGCACCGTCGGTCCCGCCCCCAGCGGTCAGGATTACGAGGAAGGCTGGAAGTACGCGCGCGAAGCGGGTCTGCCGATCGTCGACGAACATTCCTACCAGTCGTCCAGCTGGTGGTTCCACAACCTCGACCACTACGACCACACGGACCGCAAGGGGCCGAAGGTCTACCTCGGCGAATACGGCTCCTGGAACACCCAACTGATCAACGGCCTGTCCGAAGCGGCCTTCATGGGACGCATGGAACTCAACGGCGATGTGGTGGCCATGGCCTCCTACGCCCCGCTGTTCGCCAAGAATGGGCACCATAGCTGGAATCCGGACCTCATCTACTTCGACAACGAACGCGCCTACCATCCCTACAGCTATTGGGTGCAGCAGATGTACGCCACCACCACGGCCGACACCGCGTGGCCCGTCACCGTCGAAGGCCCGTCCACGCTGCGCCGCACCCTGCCGGACACCGTGAGACTGCGCATCGCGGGCAACGCCAAAGCCGACCTTAACAATCTCACCATCACCACCGCAGCCGGGGACACGATCGACCTCGGCGACGTGGCCTACGACGGCAGGACCATCGACACCCCGCTCGCCCTGCACGCGGATTCCTACAGCATCGACGCCACCGTCGTCTACTACGAAGGCAAATGGGGCATGGACCTCATCTGCGGCGACATCGACGGCAAAAACCACAACATCGTCTCGCTCGGTCGCGGGCACAGCGTGCGCGTCGTCCGCGACGGCACCGCCTACGCGCTCGCCGGCACCGAAGTCTCCATGAACGAAGTACGGCCGGGCACCACGTGGCAGGTGCACGCCGACATCACCGACCGCGGTCAAACCATGAAACTGTACATCGATGGAACGCTGATTGCGGATGGCACGGAGGTTAAGGACGAGCCAAGGCGTACCGTCACCGTATCGCGTAACGCCAAGGCAGGGGAAACCTACGTGCGCGTGGTCAATGCCATGGACGCGCCAATAAGCGTCGACCTACGTCAGATTCTTGCCGAGTTGAATATTTCCACAGCATCGGCGGCATCCGCCACGGCCACCGTCCTAGCCGGAGACAATCCGTATGCGGGACAGGTCGGTGAGGAATCACCGACCAGGCCGCGGCAGACCGCGATTGATCTGACAGACGGCGACTACACGGCACCGGCATGGTCGTTCACCACCATCACGATTAAGTGACGTGTATGCCGCGAAACGGGCGGACCCTCGTTTGAACCCTCGAACGAGAGTTCGCCCGCAGTGCAGGGCCAATCGGGACTAATCTGGAAAACATGAGCAAGCACCACCGCAATCGCAATTGGGCCCCGGCCCCACAGCCGCTGCCCGAAGACGCGCACGTCATCGACAACCACACCCACGTCGCATCCGTCGTGCCCTTCTCCCAAGCCATGAGTCACGAAGCCATGGAAAAAGGCCAAGGCGAAGTACCCGTCTACAGCGTCGACGAACTGCTGGAACAAGCCCAGAAAGTTGGCGTCGAAGGCGTAATCGACTGCGGTTGCGAGCTGCCCAACCTCATGACCGCCATCGACATGGCCCGCGAGCATCCCGGAACCGTGCACGCCGCAATCGCCATACACCCCAACGAAGCCGTGCTGCACGGCCACCGCGGCGCACCCGGCCCCGACGGCCTGCCCATCAAATACAAGCCCTGGCACGACATCCCCTTCGACGAAGCCATGGCCGAAGTGCACCGCCTCGCCACCACCTACCCCAACCAGGTCGTCGCCATCGGAGAAACCGGCATGGACCTGTTCCGCACCGGCGAAGGCGCCAAGGAACTGCAACGCGAGGCGTTCCGCGCGCACGTCGCGCTCGCCAAGGAACTCAACCTGCCCATGCAAATCCATGACCGCGACTCGCACAAGGAAGTCATCGAAACGTTGCTCGCCGACGGAGCCCCCGAACGTACCGTGTTCCACAGCTACTCCGGCGACGCCGAAATGGGCGAAATCGCCCGCGAAAACGGTTGGTATCTCAGCCTTTCCGGCACATCCAGCTACAAAGGCAACGACGGAATCCGCGAATCGGCGAAACTCGTCGGCATGAGCCACGTCATGGTCGAAACCGATGCCCCCTACTTAAGTCCGATGCCCTACCGCGGCCGCACCAACGCGCCGTATATGATCCCGTACACCCTGCAGGCGCTCGCCGACTATCTTGACAGACCGTTGGCTGAAATCGCCAAAGCCACGCGTGAAACGACGCGCGAAGTGTACGGCATCTAAAAAGAATGGCGATTTCGCGGTAATCCCGTGGCGGTTCCGTGACGGTCGCATGGGCCTCAACGTAACAGTTGCGTAATCGCCAGAAAATAAGCAAAATACAAACAATCAAGCATATGTGAATTTCATGCGTGACGTGCCGAATCACGTGTGAAGATTTGACAATGGTTTGCCAAGCTCCTAGTGTCACACCTTGCGTTTTATTTTGGGGAGCGGGTTGGAAGGCCCGCCACTTGGAGGAAGCGTTATGGCTAACGAGCCGAACGAAGAAGAACAGCCGCTGCTTCACGCAGCGACGTACACGCAGGCGCCAAAGGTCTCGCACAAGGTCCTGACCAAGGAGGAGCGCCAGACGCTCATCAAGGAGCACGAGGCGCAGCAGCAGGAAGCCGCGAAACTTGACGAGGCCGCCAGCAAGGGCCGCATCGGCCGCTGGTGGAGCCGTCTCCAGTCCGGCCCGGACAAAATCACGCCGGCCATGGCCATCGTGGCGCTTGGCGTGGTATACGGCGACATCGGTACCTCGCCGCTGTACACCATGCAGACGTTCCTCAACGGCCAAGGCGGTTTGGCGCATACGGATCGCGCCGCGGTGCTGGGCATCCTGTCGCTGGTCTTCTGGTCGATCACGCTGATCACCACCGTCAAATACGTGTTCATCGCCATGCGCATCGACAACAACGGCGAAGGCGGCATCTTCGCACTGTATTCGCTGATCCGCAAATATGGGGCATGGCTTGCGATTCCCGCCATGCTGGGCGGCGCCGCGTTCCTCGCCGATTCCGTGCTTACGCCGGCCGTCTCGATCAGCTCGGCAGTGGAAGGCTTGGAAACACTGCCGCTGCTGGAACCGATCATGAGCGAAAACAAAGAACTGACGCTGATGATCACCATTGTGATCATCGTCTGCCTGTTCGCAGTGCAGTCGCGCGGTACCGAACGCATCGGCCGCACGTTCGGCACGGTGGTCATGATCTGGTTCTCGTTCCTCGCCGTCGTCGGCTTGGTGAACCTGAGCTCCGATTGGAGCGTGCTTGAAGCGCTGAATCCGGTGTACGGCGTGGAGTTCCTCTTCAGCCACCACAATGCGGCAGGCCTCGCCGTCATGGGCACCGTGTTCCTGTCCACCACCGGCGCCGAAGCGCTGTATTCCGACATGGGCCACGTCGGCCGCGGCAACATCTACTTCACGTGGCCGTTCATCAAGATCGCCCTTGTGCTCTGCTATTTCGGCCAGGGCGCGTGGATGCTCAACCATTGGGACGACACCGCGTACAACCACATGCACGGCCTCAATCCGTTCTTCGAAATGATGACCCCGTCCGTACGCTACGTGGCGGTGCTGCTGTCCGTGTGCGCCGGCGTGATCGCTTCGCAGGCGTTGATCACCGGCGCCTACACCATGGTTTCCGAAGCGACGCGACTCAACTGGATGCCCCACCTGCAGGTGCGCTATCCGGCTCGTACCCGCGGCCAGCTGTACATTCCGGTGGTCAACGCCGTGCTGTGCGTCTCCACCCTGCTGGTTTTGGCGATGTTCCGCGATTCGGAGCATATTTCCGCCGCGTACGGCCTGGCATTGACCGTCACGATGATCACCACGACGATTCTGCTGGCCGTCTACATTTGGCACGATGGCAAGCGCGTCGGCGCGGTCGTGTTCACAGTGGTGTTCCTGGCCATCCAGTTCCTGTTCTTCTTCGCTTCGATGGCGAAGTTCCTGCACGGTGGCTGGTTCACCATGCTGCTGACATTGGCGATTCTGCTGATTATGTACACGTGGAACGAAGGCACGAAGCTGGAACGCGCGCAACGCCGGCATATGCAGCCCGCCGATTGCGTGCCGGTTCTGAAGCAGCTTCATGAGGACGATTCGATTCCGTATTTCACGGACAACATCGTCTATCTGACGTCCGATCCGGAAATGAAGCGTGTCGATACCGACATCTTCTTCTCGATTTTCGCGGACCATCCGAAGCGCGCCCGCGCATGGTGGGCGGTGTCGGTGGAAACATCCGACAACCCGTTCACGCGCGAGTATTCGGTGGAGAATTTCGGCACGGACTTCCTGTTCCGCGTGCGTATTCGCTTGGGCTTCAAGGTGTCGCAGTCGATTCCTGCATACATCCACCAGATCATGAACGATCTGTCGAAGTCCGGCGATCTGCCCAAGCAGACCACCCGCTACCCGAAGCTGGATGCCGATCCGAACATCGGACCTATCCGCTACGTGCTGATTCACAAGGCGTTGATGCCCGAGTCGAAGGTGTCCCAGAAGGGCGCGATCTCACTGCAGATCAAGTACGCGATTCGTCATTTGGCCGGCTCTCCGGTCAAATGGTTCGGACTCGCTCCCTACAATCCGCTGATTGAGATTCAGCCGCTGTTCCTCGCCACCGAGCGTCCGCCGCGCTTGAAGCGCGTGTGAATCCGCTCTGCGAGCACGGCTTATCTACGCAAGGAGGGCTGGGACATTTCGTTTGTGACCGTAGGCTTGGCCGAACGGCCTTGAGTGTGTCACGAACGAGATGCCCCAGCCCTTTTCCTTTGGCTGAATACCGCCAAGTCCGCAGGAGGACCGGCATATCCTATTACCGACACGCTCCGGGCCGCTCAGTCCGAGTTTTTACGGTCTGCAACAGGATATGTCGGTCCTCCTGCTCGTTTGCGGGACAACTTACGTTCGTGACGTGCGTTTTGCGACGTGCGATGCGTATGAATCGGCGGCTGAATCGCAGGCTATAACCAACTCCGATAACGGCACGCGCGCGTCGAAACCTGCCGTCGCTAAAGTAATCAACCATGTGCAGATTACTTGGATTCGCGACGGCAGGCAGCAACACCAACCTCAATGGCGTGCTCGGCATGCAGAACGTGCGCGATTTCCGAAATCTGAGCGAGATCCACAACGACGGCTGGGGCGCCGCGCTGATCACCGTGCCGGACGAATCGCCATACCGTCGCGACGGCGGTGCGCCGACTCCGGAAACCGGCACCGCGATCTACAAAAACACCATCGCCGCCCGTCATGATCCGATTTTCGACGAGCTCGCCAACACTCCGGCCCGCGGCGGCCTGTGGCATCTGCGCCTGGCCAGCTCCAACCTGCCGCTGATTCTTGAAAACCAGCAGCCCTTCTATGCGAACGGCCTGAGCTTCATCCACAATGGCGACATTTCTGACGACCAGGGCCGCAACATCATTACGAATCGCGCGTTCCCGGTCGATCCGAGCATCGTGCAGTCCACCGGCGGCCGTTCCGATTCCGCCATTTTCTTCGCCGTCATCCTGCAATACATCGGCTTTGGCTTCGCACTCGACGAGGCGGTGGCGCAGGCCGTGCGTGAACTGCGCAAAAGCTATCCGAAGTCCAGCTACAACTGCATGATCCAAAGCCAGGACCAGTTCATCGCCCTGTGCGCGGCCGGCCGTGAGGTCACGTCCAAGCGCATCGTCGAAATCTACGACCAGTACGGTCGTGGCGAGCAGGCGCGCGACTACCGCGTGCTGCGCTACCGTGCGCTCGGCGGAAACGACGATCAGTCGAAGGGCGTGGTCGTGGCCAGCTCCGGTTTCGACCAGCGCGCCGAAGACGGCTGGACCCGCCTCGAAAACGACCAGATGATCGTGGCTTCCAACCGCACCGGCGAATTCCGCGTCCGTTCCATCTGATTTTCCGCACATAACGTCCCCGCGTATCGTGCCGTCCGCTGCGGGCAGCTGATGAATGCTCGTTTTAAGGCGGCATTCCTTGGAACATCGTTGACAAGACGGGGAAACCGTTGAATCCGTGTCCGTTCATTCGGGATTCCCCTGGTGTGGTGTATGAATCCCTTCGGCTGTTGGGAACCGTTTTGGAAACTGCGTCAGGAACCGTGTGATGGGCGTGATGGAACGTGCCTAAGATGGGCGTATGACGAACGAATCGAACGAAACAACCGAATCGAACAAGCCGACGACCGGCTATATCCCCACTCTTGCGCAAGTGGATGAGCTACATCGCAAAATCGCGCAATCGCAAGCCGCATACGACCTCATCCACGGCCATTGCGTGGTCGTGGCCGACATCGCCCGCCGCATGGCCCGCCGGCAGAATGCACTGTTCACCCGCCGCTGCACCCTGCCGACGGACGCTCCCGAAAAAACCGGCGACTTCGGACTGGAACTGACGAAAGACAATACCGGCGAGGAATCGCTCGGCATGTTGCACATGCCTGCGGTGCCGTCCACGGAAGGGCTGACCGGAGGTACCGTTCCGCCGCGGCTCATCGACGAGCATCTGGTGGTCATTGGCGGTTTGCTGCACGACATCGGCACGTATTTCCTGCTCAAGCAGGACGGTTCCGACGGCGAACCGCTCAAATTCGACGGTCCGCACTATGTTCAGCACGGGCTCAAAGGCTACGAATACTTGCTGAACGAGGACGTTGACGAATCGATCGCCCAGTTCGCACGCAACCACACAGGTGTGGGCCTCACCCGCGAAACCGTGGAATCGCAGGGATTGCCGTTGCCCCCGGCCGACTACGTGCCAATGAACCTCGAGCAGGAGGTCGTCATGGTGGCGGACAAGTACAACAGCAAGTCGATTCCGCCGAAGTTCCTGACCGCCGAAGCCTACACGCGCAAGGCCGCCCGTTTCGGCGAAAGCAACAAGCGCGAATGGCTGCGCCTTCTGGAACGTTACGGCGTCCTCGACGTCAAACTGCTCGCCGAGCAGTATCACATGCGCATCGCTGAGTAGCGAACCTACTTATCTCGCTTATGAATGGCGGATTTCGGTGTCTGCCGGATGCTATCTCGCTTATGAATGGCGGGTGTCTCAGGAAGACTAGGTGTTAGGGGGTAAGTTCAATCCCCTCTAAGTCTCATGCGGCAAAACCATCCGCCATCTATAAGCGAGATAGCACGCGTCGAGCGGAAAAATCCGCCATTCATAAGCGAGATACACCCGAAAATTCCTCGAAGCCTGGCCGCCGCCCGAGTTTTGCGCACTGAAAACCGCTATCTGTGGCACTTCTCTTTTCCCGCCATACATTAGGGGGCATAAAACCGCCTCTCTAACTCACGATGCGTCAAACAACCTGCCACACATAGCGGTTTGAGATTCCAAAGATGAAAGAGTCTGCCACACATAGCGCATATGACATGTTTTTAGCGGTGTGTCACCGCGAACCAGCGCGAATCGGCACGAACCAGAATCAGCACGAAAAAAGCCTTGCGGACTGGCATGCAACACCAGTCCGCAAGGCTTTCGCCTCGCAGAACGCCGCTCGCTACTCAAGCTCCGCGCAATGTTCCATCTGATCGGCGACCTCCGGATTATCGGTCACCACAATAATCGCACGCTTACGATCTTCATCGCGCTTGGCCTTCTTCAGCAGCCCCAGCACCACGGCGGCGTCGTCACGGTTCAATCCAGCGGTCGGCTCGTCGGCAATAATCACCTCCGCCTCGCAGCTCAGCGCACGCGCGATTGCCACACGACGCTGGTCCAACGCACTCATCTTGCCCACCGGCAGACCGGAAGTCACTTCCTCGAATCCCACGCGCTTGAGCAGCTCGCGCGCAATCACCGGCTTGGGCTGCAGGAAATTGCGGTTCGACGCGTCCATGGCGTACAGCACGTTGCCTTCCGCGTCAAGGTCGCCGCGCACGGCGAACCGCTGCGGAATGAAACCGATGCGGTGTCCAAGCACGTCGACCGGTGTCGCGTCGGCGAGGTTCGTGCTTTTGTGCATCACGTTGCCGCTGGTCGTCCGCATCATGCCGACCATGGTGGCCACCAGCGCCTGATGCTGTTCGACATCTTCGGCATCCACCAGCACCGCGTGGGTCGCGCCGGCATGGAACGCCAGGGAAACGTCGTCGAGCACGTCACGTCCGGTTTTGCGGTTGTGCACCGTCACATGGTCGAGCGCGAATGTCGGGTTCGCCTTGAAGAAGAATGCGTCCTTCTTGCGATGATGTTTGATTTCGCGGTCGATTTGCGATGACACGCTGGTTGCGGAGTCCGCCTGTACGGTTTCGTGCTGGTCGAGCGACTGTTCGTCGTCGGTCGCGCCCAATGCGAGCGTTTCGTTCACGCGATTCGCGTTGTCGCTGGCAACGCTGTCTTCCGTGGCGATGCCTTCCGTATTTTCCGCGTTTTCTGCCGATTCGGTTGCGATGGAATCGCCTCCATCGTCATACACCACCGCGAAATCGACCGATTCGATCGACGTGGCCATATCGGTTTCGCCCGCCTCGATGTCCGCGTTTTCCGCAGCAGCGTTGTTCAATGCTTCGGTTTCGTTGTCTTTCACGTCTTTCTCGCTCATGCGTTCACCTCCGTACGTTCCGTCGACTCGACTGTTTCCTCCGGCTCGTCTGCGTTCTTCGCTTCGGCAGATTCGTTCGAATCGTCAGAACGGCCTGCGAACAGCTGACCCAAATCGAAGAATCCCACGCGCATGAACGCGATGATGCCCAGAACCAGGCAGGCGCCCAGTCCGTACCAGATCATGTTCCACACGGATGCGGATGTGATGGCCACAGCCTGTCCACCGGCCCATGCGGTGCCAAGCGGCTTGGCCAGCAGCGCGCCGGCAATCAATCCGATTGCCCAGCCTGGAACGGTCATCATGAACGTTTCCAGCATGAATTGCCATCCCAAACGTCCCTTGGTGACGCCGGAAACCATCGCCATGCCGATTTCGTCACGGCGTCCACCGATCGCGGCCCACAGCACCAATGCCAGCAGCGCGAGCCCGCCGACGATCAGGGTCGCCAACAACGCCGTGCGCGCGGCCTTGGCGGCGGCGTCCAGCGGTGCGATGCGCTTCTTGTACGCATCAAGCGACGGCGATGAGATTGTGAACTTCGACGTGTCCAGCTTGGCCTTTGTCACCAGTCGCACGAACTTGTTGTATGTGGCCGGATCGGTCAGCGTGAAGATGATGTTGAGGTTCGGGATGGCCCAGCCCTTGGTGCCGGCCACATCCAGACCGCTTTGCGCGAAGTTGATGTACGACGTGTACACCACGTTCTCGCGGTTGTCTTTCGCGTATTTCGCGTCGGAACCGTATCCGGCCGGCGCCTCGCCGGTGTACTCGTAGATGCCGCGCACGGTGAATTTGTAGGTTTCGGAAGCCTTCGTCGGATTGCCGACGGTCACCTTGTCGCCCACTTTGAGATTGTTCTTCTTGGCCACTGCCTGAGAGACCAGCACGCCGTCGTTGGCCGTCTTGTAGTTCAGCTGCTTGCCCTTGACCACTTTGAACGTGCCGTAGTCGTTGATTTTCGCCGCATCGTTCGTGTAGAAGGCCTGCAACGTCAGGTTGCCGCCGGTCTTGTCCTCGCTCGTGTCGCTTTTCGCCGCGATCGCCTGCAGCGACTTGCTGGCGCGCACCGGCACCGACGTGGCGAGCGTGTATTCGAACGTCAAGTTGTCCTTCTGCACCGCTTCCGCGTACTTGGTGTACATGTCCCACGTCATGTAATTGGCGGTGTAATTGGAGTCCGCGCCGTCGCGTTTCGCAGTGACTTTCGCGCTTGGCCGAATTACCGCCGAAGCTTTCTGCGATTGGTATGTTTCGTTATTCGCCTTGTCGTCGGCTCTCAGCACCGCCAGATCCACGGCGGCTGAGAACGACACCAGCAGTGCGAGCAAAGCCGTCAGCGCGGTACGCCATTTGACGCGACCGAGCGCAGCCCATGCGTTCTTGAGAACGAACATGCGGTACTTCTCCAGTTCTCTGTAGTTACGCGTCGACGCATGCCGACGCCAGCGTTGGCCGGGACGCACACAGTCAAGCAACGACAGCGAGTACGCTCACAGCGCAATGCGCCCCGTGCAATCATCCTGCCCATCCAACGTGATTGTTTTCTTGCGCAACACTGTTATACCTCTGTGTGAAGTCTGAATACTTCCTGAAAATCGAAGGTTGGATAAGCGGCGATTTTGTTCCTGCTCGCGCTCGTCTCCGCTCTACGTCCGCCTATTCTTCCCGCGTTCCGCGTCCGTCTTGCGCCCATCCCGCGCATGTTCCATCCGTTTTTAGATGCCTTTCCAGCTTTTGTTGCCGCACGGTCCAGTTTTGGATTACAAAATGCAGGTGCGATTGCGATTTGTGGCTTGCTTTCGCGGCTTCGGCTACGATGGATGGCGATGAAGCAGCACAGCACAGACAATACGATTCCCACAGCGGCCGACGACGCAGTCGATGAAGCCGACAGCGCAGTCGCCGCAAGCAAGACGACAGACGAAACGACGGCTAAAACGACGGACAAGATATCAAGCAAGACAACGAACGATACTTTGCCTTTGCCTTGCGATTCCGCCGTTCCCCGCTTATCCCGCATCGCACTGCCGGTCTGTTCCGCCATCGGCGTCGCGCTCGCCGCCGCGGTCGTATGGGCCTGGTTTCCGCACGGTTCCGCCGCTTGGACGAACCCATTGCACGAAATCGACGCGCCCGCGCACTATTACTTCATCCGCAAGATCCTCGGCGAAGGCGTCGGCGCGGCCACCCACCTGTGGCCGAACGACGAATACTATCCGCCGTTGTTCCATCTGCTTGCAGCCGGCATGATTAAGCTCGCCAGCTTGTTCGGCGTCAATCTGTCGATTTACGCCGCGTTCAACACGGTCTGGCTGGCCACATCCGGCTTGGTTTGGCCGATTGCGATTCAGCTGTACGCTTCCTATTTCACGCGTCGCCTGTCGCATTCGGCACAATCCGTATGCTCCCCCCGATTTGCGAACGTACGAAAGTCCTCGGCCCGCAATGTCGCGTCTGTCGTAGTTCCGCTATTCCCCGCGATACTCGCGCTCATCATCCCCCCGCTCGCCGTCGCTTCCGCCTCGCACCCCTTCCAAATGCTGGCTTCCGGTCCGCTGATCGCCTTCGGCCTGGCCGCCACGCTTCTGCCGTTCTGGCTGTACGCCACACTTCGCCTGCTCGACGCGCTCGCCACCCGCGAACACCTCGTCAAATGGATCATATGGTTCTTCGTCACTGCCGGCGTCTGCATGTTCGCCCATCCGCGCATCGTGTTCACCTGGCTCCTGCTCATGGCCCCCTTCGTGCTGACGCGACTGCCATGGAAAGCCATCGCAGGCCTTGCTGGCGTAGTGGTTCTCGGCGCCGCCGTGTTCCTCGTATACATGATGTCCAGCTACAAATCGGACCGCTACTTCAATCCCGCCAGCTGGTTCCACACCTTCGTTCCGAACCGCACGGTTCCCGAAGCGCTCAAAATCTACGTCACCGACAATATCGGCGGCGTGCAAGGCTGGTTCATGGCCGCAATCGTGCTGATCGCGTTTGCCGTCACCGTCGCAGCCATCATCCGCCCGCAATGGTTCGCCGCCAATCGCGCCGATTCCGCTACTGTGCCCGGCGCTTCTGCGATTGACCGTGCATCCGATAGCACGTCAGCGCAACCGCACGAACAGGTTGCCGATTTTGCGGCTATGCCTGCCGATCGTAGGAATCGCAAGACTTCCGCCAGCTACCGCACTCCACGTTCCGACGCCTCGCAACTCCGCCGCGACGCGATCGCCATTCTGCTGGCCTTCTTCCTGGTCGGTCTCGTCTACGTCTGCTCGACCGCGCTGACTGGCTGGTTCCCCAACATCGTGGCCGCCGCCTGGTATCGCGCCGAAACCCGACCGCTTACCATGATTCCGTTCGGCGTGCTGCCGCTGATCGTCTTCGCCGCCGTCGTATTGTTGCGTGCCGGCCGTCTGCCGAACGTCACGAAAATCATTGCGATTGTTCTGCTTGCGGCGCTCGCCATTTCCTGCCAATTCGGCAATACTGTTCGTTCCGCCCTGTCGGATGCCGTCTATGCGAATATGACGATTGACGATGCGCGGCCGGACGAGCAGCTCACTGCCACGAAGGAGAAGATTCTCAAGAAGGTGGTGAAGGAGACTGGTACCGATTCGGTGGTGGTTTCCGATCCGCTGAACGGTTCCATGTATGCGACGGCGATGTACGGCGCGGATATGCTGTTCCCGATTTACAACGCGAAGGCCGAGAAGAATGGTGCGATTTTCGGACAGACGGAGAATGCGTTCGCGTCGGGCGACGGCAAGGTGCTGACGAATACCGTCTGCCCGCTGAGCGCGGATGGCGATGCATACTTCCTGAGCATGGGCGGCCAGGCGCCGAGCCTGCAGATGTTCACGTTCAAGCAGCAGTACGACACGTTCCACGATCAAAAGCTGATCGACCAGTACGCCAAAGATGGCACGATGCGCAAGGTTCAGGATTATTCGAATATGGCTTCATATGCGAAGGGCTGGGCGTTGTACCAGTTCAACTGCCAGTGATCACGTGTGTTGCGTGGCTGCGTGGCGTCGAAATAGGCGATTGGGAGAACAAGAGGCTCTGATTTGTCAAGTTTCGACACGCCGATGGAACGTTGGATTTCCAACGGTTCACG
>NZ_JAHOJD010000012.1:0-63437 GCF_019129655.1 Bifidobacterium sp. MSK.17.10
TTGAGTTCTCAAACCACCACCACTCACCCACCTCGCAATCCGGAGTGAACCGGACACTCGCTGAGCGGCAGCAAGGGATTAACTTACACGAACCCGTCCACTTGCGCAAATCGGCATTCCGCAAACCCCGTAAAAACCCTTGCGGCGCAACGCATTCATCGGCGTGTCGAAAACCGCCTATCGCACGCCACATCATCGCAGAAATGCTTCAGACAAGCCTCAAAGCGGCCTGAAATTCATCAGAAAAACCTGTCTACGGGCGTGTCGTGAGCCTGCAACGGCTTCCAAATACGGTCGGAAAGCCGAAAAAGACACATACGGAGGAAACCGCGCGGTGGTATGTATGGAGGTATGAGCAAAAAAATCGCAGTATTGACGGGCGCAGGCATCTCCACGTCCGCAGGCATCCCTGACTTCCGCGGCCCGGACGGCGTCTGGACCAAACATCCCGAGCAAATGAACGTGTACGACATCGACGCGTTCCTAGCCAATAAGGAAGACCGCGAGTATTCCTGGCGCTGGCAAAAGGAATCGCCAGTATGGAACGCGCAGCCGGGCACCGCACACAAAGCGCTCGTCAAACTGGAACAAGCGGGCATGCTGACCTTGCTGGCCACGCAGAATTTTGACGCGCTACATGAGAAGGCGGGCAACAGCAGCAACGTCATCGTCAACCTGCACGGCACCATCGGCACTTCGCATTGCATGAAATGCCATGCGAAATACAACACGGCGGACATTATGGCGAACCTCGACAATGAGCCGGATCCGCACTGCCATCGCAAGCTGCCATACAGCGGCAATATGCCATGCAATGGGCTGATCAAAACCGACGTCGTCTACTTTGGCGAAGCGCTGCCGGATGGTGCGATTGAAAAGTCATACCGTCTGGCGGCGCAGGCCGACGAATTGTGGGTGATCGGCTCCACGCTGGAAGTGATGCCGGCGGCGAGCATTGTGCCGGTCGCGGCACAGGCGGGCGTGCCGATCACCATCATGAACATGGGACGCACGCAATACGATCGCCTGGCCACACGGCTTATCCGCGACGATATTGCGATTGCGCTGCCGCAGTTGGTCGACGAGACAATCGCCGCGGAACAGGGCAAATAACACCGAATGAACAAGCAAGGCTCCTCAACCTGATTGGGTTTGAGGAGCCTTCTTTAATGCGGAAGATATGCGAGAATCCGCGCTTATCCACCGTGGGAAATCAGTAGATGCGCTTGGGCTGGAAACCGGCCGCGCGCATCGCGTCAAGGATGCGGTCGATGTGCTCAGGGCCGTTGGTCTCAACGGTGACGCCCAAGGAAACCGAATCAGTGTAATGGCTGGAAGCCTTGAACTGGTCGTGATCGAGTGCGATGACGTTAGCGCGCTGCTCGGCCAGAATCGTGGCCACCTTGACAAGCTGGCCAGGGGTATCCGGAAGCTCAACCTCGAAGTTCATGATGCGGCCACGGGCAATCATGCCCTTCTGAATCACCGCGCTGATGGAGACAGTATCCTCATTGCCACCGGAAAGAATCGGCACCACCACATGCGGACCCTGTGCTTCGGCGAACTTGCGCGAACGTAGATTCAGATGCTCGAGCGCAGCCAAGGACACGGCACCAGCAGCCTCGACCACCAGCTTGTGCTTCTCCAGCATGAGCAGGATCATCTCGTTGATGTCGCGCTCGGTGACGGTGACCAGATCGTCGAGGAACTCGTTGAGCAGCGCGAAGGTCAGGTCGCCCGGACGCTTCACGGCAACGCCTTCGGCGGAGGTACGCACCTGGTCGGCTGCGACGACGCGACCGGCGGCCAACGAATTCTTCCATGCCGGGCTGCCTTCCGGAATGGCGCCGATCACGCGCACTTCCGGCTTGAACGTCTTGATGGCGAGCGCCACGCCCGCGCCCAGACCGCCGCCGCCCAAGGGCACAACCACGTCGGTGACGTTAGGCACGTCTTCGAGAATCTCAAGACCGATGGTGCCCTGTCCGCACAGCACCTCATAATCATCGAACGGCGGCACGTAAATCATGCCTTCGGTATCGCTGAGTTCCTGCGCGTGGGCGGCGGATTCATCGAACACCTCGCCGCACAGCACCACATCAGCGCCGTAAGCCTTGGTGGCGTCCACCTTCAACGGCGGCGTGATCTGCGGCATGCAGATGGTGGCCTTCGCGCCACGCTCACGGGCCGCGTATGCCACGCCTTGGGCATGGTTGCCTGCGGAAGCGGTGACGATGCCATGCGCAAGCTGCTCGTCGGACAACGATGCGATCTTGTTATACGCGCCACGAATCTTGAATGACCCAGTGACCTGGAGATTCTCCGGCTTGAGCAGAATCTCATGTCCGGTCATCTCGGACAGCACCGGGGACGGAATAATCTCCGTGTGGCGTGCGGTGCCCTTCAGTCGTTCGGCGGCCAGTTTCAATTCAGCGGCATGATCACGCCGCAATGCTTTGAGCACCTCGTTTTGTTCCATGGACGTTATTGTAAGCGCACGTCTGCCGAAAATGCCGTGCGATTGCCGAATCGCAATCGAATCCCGGCCGTGCCTCAGAATCGCACGGAAAAAAGAAACGTCCGACAGGTTTCGTGATGAACCTGCCAGACGTTCCGCAGAGAGTTATAGGGAAAGATCGATCAGAGCTGAATCACGACTCCCTCCCAGCGAGCGAGCTCGCCACGAGCGATCGATTTAACACTATGCATAGCATCATAGGTGCTGAGCAGTACTTGCGGATCGGACACGCCGTCGGAAAGCAGCTCCGCCACGTCCGAAGGCAGCGCCGCGGACCTGTCGGTGAGGTTGACCACGACAAGAATCGTGTCGTCGCCATTGGTGCGCGTGAAAGCATACACCTGATCGCTGTCGGCGGCGAGCAGATGCCATTCGCCAGTGGAGATGGTGGCGCTGTTGTGCCGCATGGCGATGAGCTTCTTGTAGAACGTGTACACGGAATCCGGATCGTCGAATTCCTCGGCCGCGTTGATTTCCACATGATTCGGGTTGACGCTGATCCATGGTTCGACGGGCGCGTCTGGCGCGGTGAAGCCGGCGTATTTGGAGGCGTCCCACTGCATGGGGGTGCGCGCGTTGTCGCGGCCGATGAGGGCGAGGGCGGCCATCATGGATTCGGACGACTGGCACTTGGCTTCCTCCACGCGCTGGCGATAGCCATTGAGGGCCTCCAAATCGCGGTACTGTTCCAGCTTGGTGAAGTGGGCGTTGGTCATACCCAGCTCCTCGCCTTCGTAAATGTACGGAGTGCCACGATGCATGTGCAGCACCATGCCGAACGCCTTGGCGCTCAGCTCGCGCGAATCGCGGTCGGAGTCGTTGCCCCAACGGGAGACCACGCGCGGCTGGTCATGATTGCAGAAGAACAGGCTGGCCCAACCGGCCTTCCTCACGGCCTCCTGCTGCTCGGTCATACGGTCGCGCAGGTTTTTGACCTCGAACGGCACGGTATTCCACTTGGAGCCTTCCTGGTCGATGCCGACATGGTCGAACAGGAATAGCATGTCAAGTTCCTTGTTGGCCGGATCGGTGACGTGCTCGTTACGGGCCGGGGTGATGCCCGGAGCCTCGCCCACGTTGATGTAGCCTTCACGGCCTTCGAATACCTCACGGCGCATTTCGGCGAGGAACTCGTCGATGCGCGGACCGTCGGAGCAGAACGGGAACGGGCTGGAATAGCCTTCCTCGCCGACCGGCAGATCGGCGATTTCGGAACCGTCCTCGCCCGGCAGCCTGCCGTTCTTGTCGACGGTCTTGGAGATCTGGGTGATCACGTCCATGCGGAAGCCGTCGATGCCGCGATCCATCCACCAATTCATCATCTTGTAGACGGCCTTGCGCACCTCCGGGTTCTCCCAGTTGAGGTCGGGCTGCTTCTTGGAGTACTGGTGGAAGAAGTATTCGCCGCGCTTCGGGTCGTACTCCCATGCGGAGCCGCCGAAGTAGGAGCCCCACTGGTTCGGCTCGGCGCCCGGAGTGCCCGGCTCATGGCCCGGCTTGGCGGGACGCCACCAATACCAATCCGCATGAGGATCGTTCTTGTCGCGGGAAGCCTGGAACCAGGCGTGCTCGTCGGACGTGTGGTTCACGACCAGGTCCATGATGACCTTCAGGCCGCGCTTGTGCGCTTCGGCAAGCAGCTCGTCCATATCGGCCATCGTGCCGAACAGCGGATCGATGTCCTGGTAGTCGGAGATGTCGTAGCCGTTGTCGTCCTGCGGGGACTTGAAGACCGGGGACAGCCACAGCACGTCCACGCCAAGGTCGGCAAGATAGTCGAGGCGGCTGGTGATGCCCTTCAGATCGCCGATGCCGTCGCCATTGGAATCCTGGAAGGAACGGGGATAGATCTGGTAGACCACCGCGTTGGCCCACCATGGATTCGGGGTGGCGCCATTCGAACGGACGGTGTCAGGAAGAGTGGAACGATTGAAATTCGTCATCGCGATTGAGCTCCTTTGCCTAAGTGGAATGGATGAACTTTGCTATATCCCATGGTACGTAAAGCGTTTTTTCTTTCTTGCCTGCGGCGCGTTTTGCAAAGCAGGAAATGAAAGATATATTGCAAGCGGGATGCGCCTTTCGGAATCACATCAATGCATACGAAAAGCAGGAATCCTCGAAAAAGGGGAAACGAGGATTCCCGCTCGGCGCTGTGAAGTTTTACTTCACAAGCAGACGGCCTACGGCCGCGTTGTTCCTGCCTTCGCTCGCCTATCGGCTCGCTCAGGAGGAACCTATGAACAGTCCACAGGACTGTTCACTTAACGGCTCCTCTCATCACACCACCGACGACCCACTTTTGGGCGAAGATGTAGACGATGAGGACCGGGGCCATGGCCATCAGGTAGGAGGCGAAGGCCATCGGGTAGTTCGACGTGAACTGGCTCTGGAACACGTACTGCGCCAGCGGAATCGTCTGATTGCTCTGGTCGGTCAGCGTGATCAGCGGCAGCAGGAAGTCGTTCCACGCCCACAGTGCGGTCAGGATGGCGATCGTGGCGTTGATCGGTCCCATCAGCGGGAAGATGATCGTCCAGAAGATGCGCCAGGTCGAAGCGCCGTCGATGCGCGCCGCCTCTTCCAACGAAATCGGAATCGAACGGATGAAGCCGATCGCGATGAACAGGTTCGTGCCGATGCCGAGAATCGTGTACAGAATGATCAGACCGAGCTGGTTGTCCAGGTGCAGGGTGCCCATTTCCTTGGCGATCGGCAGCATGACGACGGTGAACGGCACGAACATCATGGCCAGGAAGAAGTAGTACAGGAAGCGGAAGAACCGCTTATCCATGTTCCTTGCCACGGCGTACGCGACGAACGTGTTCGTCAGCAGCGTCAGCACCACAGCGCACACGGTGATGATCGCGGAATTGAGCGCGGCCTTCGGATAGTTCACCTTGTTCCACGCGTCCGCGAAATTATGCCATTCCCACGTGGTCGGCAGGCTGAACGTGCCCGCTTCGCCCGGCGTCTTCAGCGCGGTGACGACGGCGAAGTACAGCGGCACGAGCACCGTCAGGCTCAGCACGGCGACGGCCGCCGTCAGCCACCAGTTGATGCTGTGGTCCTTGCGGATCTTCTCCGGCTTCGCTTGCGATTGTCCGCTTTGCGCGGCGGCCGGCTTGGTTGCAACAGTTGCGCTAGTCATAATTTCTTCCCCTTACTCTCAGACCTTTTCCTTGCCGCTGAAGAACTTCAGCTGCACGAATGCGAGGATTGCCAGCACGATGAAGAACGTGACCGCGTTCGCCATCTGGTAGGAGTATTCGCCGTTGCCCAGGCCGTTCTGGAAGATCAGGTAGGAGACGGTTTCGGTCTTGGAATCCGGACCGCCCTTGGTCAATGCCATGACCTGGTCGAACGCGCCGAGCGAGTTCTTGAGGCTCAGCACCATGTTGATGGTGAAGAACGGGCCAATCAGCGGGAACGTGATCTGCCAGAAGTTCTGCCAGGCGTTCACGCCGTCGATGGACGCGGCCTCATAGATTTCGTTGTCGATGGTCTGCAGACCCGCCAAGTACAGCAGCGTGGAGTAGGCCACACCCTGCCAGATGGACAGGAACACGATCGGGAACCATGCCAGATCCGGATTGGAGATCATGGATGTGGACAGCCAATCGATGTGCAGCGCCTGGCCGAGGGCCGGCAGCGGGGTCATGAAGATGTACTTGAACACGTAGCCGATGACCAGCACCGACAGGGTGTACGGAATGAAGAAGATGGCTCGGAAGCCGTTCTTGAAGGCGATTTTGGAGTTCAGCAGCACCGCCAGGAACATGCCGAGGATGTTCGTGCCGAGCGTGATCAGAATCGCGATGAAAATCGTGAACAGATACGCGTGGCCGACGCGTGCGTCCTGGAACATCGCGATGTAGTTCTTGAAGCCGATGAACTTGTAATCGCCGTAACCCTGCGAATTGGTGAACGAGTACATCGCGCCCTGCAGGAACGGCAGGTACAGGAAGATGCACACGAGAATCATCGCGGGAATGGTCATCCAGTAGAACGCCGGATCGACCTTGCGCTTGGAGTATTTCGAAACCTTCTTCGGCTTCTTTGCGGCGGCCTTGTCAGCCTTGGCCGAGATATTGCCAGTCATTGTCGTTCCTCCCCTCACCTAAAGTTCCTGGCTTCGATCTTGTCGTATTCCGACTGCATGCTGTTCAGGAATCGTTTAGTATTGCCCGACTGCACCAACGTCTGCAGGAAACCGGCGAGGTTGATGCTTGCCGGCACGTAGTGGTCACAGAAATCAGCCAGCTTGCCGGCCTTGTAGAAGTCGAGCACGCCATTCAACGCTTCATCGCCGACGTACGTATCCTTGTACGGGGTGAACGCAGACTGCTGCTTGGAGTAATCCTGCACGTTCTCCTCGCTCATCAGGAAGTCGACGAATTCGCGAGCCTCGGTGTAATGCTTCGTATGCGCGCCGATCGTCAGCATCACGTCGTCGCCGGCGGTCAGCTGCTGTTCCTTGACGTTGTCGGTGGCCGGCATCTGCGCGAACCGCAGATTGGCGTCCTTGTTGATCAGACGGATCTGCGGAATCGCGTACGTGCCGAGCGGCAGAATCGCGGCCTTGCCGGAAGCGATGTCCTGCGTAGCCTGCTGGTAGGTGACGGCCGGATTCTTCTGCGTGTAGTTCTGGTAAATTTCAATCAGCTTGCCGCTGACGGGCGTCCACAAGTCGGAGAAGGTCTTGCTGCCGTCCTTGAGATACGCGTATTCCGATTCCGGCACCAGCGTCGAATTCAGCGATGCAAGCGGCGCCTGCAACGTCCACGGATCGGCGGTGCTCGCCTCAACCGGCGTGACGCCCTTGGCCTTGAGCCGCTTGAGCAGCGCGATGAATTCGCTCCACGTCTGCGGCGGATTGTCCGGATCCTCGCCGGCCTGCTTCCACACATCGGCGTTGATGATGTAGCCGCTTGCGTTGCCCGCGTACGGAATACCGTACAGACGCTTCTTGGACTTGTCGGTGGTCTGCACGAGGCTCTTCGCGATGTTCACCATGCCCGGATTGAGCTCGTCGACGATCTCGTCGTCGGTGAAATCGTGGAAGACGCCCGCTTCGGCGAGCATGCCGTAATTGATGTCGCCGTTGATGGTGATGACGTCGGGTTCGCGGTTCTTCACCAGTCGCGTGCGCAGATCGGTGGTGGCGTCCGACGAATTGTTGACATTGACTTTGATGTTGGAATGGGTTTTCTCGAATTCACGCGCCTTGGCGGTGAACCAATCCGCCGCCTCGGACTTGAATTGGAAGAAATCCAAGGTGACCGTGCCGGCGGTGCTGTTGCCGCAGCCCGCGAGCCCAACCGTCAGCACAATCGCGCATGCAGCCGTAATAGCACGGCCCGCGATCCGCCTGAAGGTGCCTGTGTTGGCATTGGAATCAGGTTTCATTCTCTCGACTCCTTTGTATTTTCCTTTTTCACGGCAGGCCGGCTTCATTACCAGCCTCCGTTGCTTTTTAATTGTAGAATCGGCTTGTTTTCATTCCCAGTTTCCGCGCGCCCGCACTGTACGGAAATAAAAAACGGTTATTTTGTTATTCTTGGAAAGAAAATAGACGGTAAGGACGGTCCGATATGGCGATTTCCCCGATTCCACACTGGTTTGAAGGCTCGGAGTACACACATAAGGTTGCGGCCTGCATTATGAAGTACGGTCCGATTTCGCGCATCACGCTGGCACAGATCCTTGGCCTTTCGCAAGGCGCGGTATCGCGCATCACCAGTGATTTGATTTACGCTGGCGTGATCGAAGAGACGCCAATGGCAGCGGGGCATGGCGGCAAGTTACCGAAAGATTTCTTGCGGAAATCGGCACAAAAGTCAATCCAGAAAGAAAATACGGAACGTCGCGGCCGTCCGCAGACCGGACTGCGCATCATCGCCAATGCGCGCACGTTCGTCGGCATGAAAATCAACACCACCCATATCACTGCCGTAACAGTAAACGCGCTTGGGCAGATTGTGACCGGCTGCCATGACCTGCCGCTCGACGACGATTCGCCGGAATCGGTGGTCGACGTCATCAAACAGCTGACCATGGATTGCGCCGACGAGGCGGTCATGTCGGGCCTGCCCGCACCGTGCGCGGTCGGCGTCTCATTGGGCGGACATATCACGGACGATTCGGTGACGACGTTCGCACCGTTCCTGCACTGGTCGAAGCCGGTGGAATTTTCGGCGATGATTCGCAAGGCGACCGGCCTGCCGACCGGCATTTACAACGATATCGATTCGTTGGCGGTGGACGCATGCCTGTTCGGCTCGGGCGTCGGATTGAACAGTTTCGCCGTGGTGACGATCGGCATCGGCGTAGGCTACTCGCTCACCGTGAACGGCGAGCCTGTCAACAATCCCGATAAAAGCTACGGACTGGTCGGGCACATTCTTGTCGATCCGGACGGACCGCGCTGCATTTCCGGACATAAGGGATGCGCGACGTGCCTGACTGACAATTCGATCGCAACGGAATATTCGAAGATAATCGGCCGGCCGGCCACATTCGACGAATTCGCGGCCGCCGCGCGCGCCAGCAAAACACAGGCCACGAATCTGGTGAACCGCACCTGCTTCCGGTTGGGCACGCTGATCGCGACCATCGCCAATCTTGCCATGCCCGACAAAATCATGATCGCCGGCGAATCGTCGTTCATCGCGAAACTCGGCGTGGGCGACCTGCGCAACGGCATCAATATGTACCGGCACAGCCAGGCGGCGCCGGTCGATTTCGAAATCGCCGACCACGACTGGGCGATGTGGGGCAAAGCCGCCGCCGCGCAGGCGATTCGGCAGTATGTGGGCTGACTACGCAGACCGATACAGCCGGTACATAGGCTGATTACACGATTTGCCGGCGCTGAAGGGGGTCAGTGCCGGCAAATCAAAAATAAATCGGAAGCGAATCAGAAAGTAAACCAGTTACTTCAGACGCGCACCACCTTGAACAGGACGGCTTGCGCCGGATGAATTGCCGGCGGACGGATGCCGTAGGTGGCGAGCGCGCGGCCGGTCATCTTCACACCGTCGGCGGTCCACCAGCCGAGCGGGCTCTGGCCGTTGCCGATGTCCTGCTTGGCCAGGTCGAGGCTCACGTCGAGCGGGGACACCACGTATACGGCGTCCGGATCGAGGCCGGGCAGCTTCACGGGAGCGGCCGGGTAGGTCTGCGACGTGGTCAGCTGCGTGAAGCGGTAGATCGCGGCAGCCTTGTTCGGCATGACGCAGCCGTCCACGCGCACGGCCGGATCGGCGGCGTCGGAATGCACCGCGGTGTCGACGGCGAACCATTCGCGATGCTTTTTGAATTCGGCCGTCCATTCGGCGAGCTTGTCGATGTCCTCCTGCGGTTCCTTGAGCAGATTCCATTCGATGCCCATGTGGCCGAAGAAGGCCATGGCCATGCGCATCTCCTGGGAGGTGGCGCGGTGCGTGGAATGCGCCGGGGAAGCGCCCACGTGCTCTCCGATCATCTCCGGCGGCACGAGCAGCGACGTGTAGCGCTGGATGTCGGCGCGTTCCACCGGGTCGACGCAGTCGGAACCCCAGATACGATCGGAGACTTCGAGGATACCGAGGTCGACGCGGCCGCCGCCGGACGAGCAGCTTTCGATTTCCAGACCGGGATGGGCCGCTTTCAGGTCGGTGAAGATCCGATACACGGCGAGCGTCTGGTTGTGCACGGCGGGACGTCCGGTGCGCGGCGACACCGCTTCGGTGACGTATTTGTTGTGATCCCATTTGATGTAGTCGATGCCGAGTTCGCCGACGAGCTTGTCCATGGCGCCGTAGATGTACGCGTACGCGTCAGGATTGGTGAGATCGACGACCTGCTGAGTGCGCCCCTGCATCGGCAGACGGTTGGCGGTGGGCTTCAGCACCCAGTCCGGGTGGGCGCGGAACATATCGGAGTCCGGGTTGACCATTTCCGGTTCGAACCACAGGCCGAACTCCATGCCTTTGCCGTGCACGTAGTCGGCGAGCGCCTTGAGGGACTTGTCCCCATCGGGCCAAACGTCCTGTGAGATCTGCCAATCGCCCAGACCGGCGGTGTCGTCTCGGCGGGCACCGAACCAGCCATCATCCACGACGAAGCGTTCCACGCCGCTTTCCACGGCCTTGTCTGCGAGCGCGGTCAGGGTGTCGTAATCGTGGTTGAAGTAGACGGCTTCCCATGTGTTGAGGATGACCGGACGCGGTTTGGGCGCGATGCCATGGTCCACGAGCCAGTCGCGGTGCACGCGGCGGATGTAACCGTGGAAGCGTGAGGCGACTTCGTTGAGCCCCTCGCCGTAAGAGCCGACGAGCCATGGCGTGGTGTAGCTTTCACCGTGTTCCAGACCGACTTCGCCGCCGAAGAGCACTTCGCCGCCACCGATCACGCCAGTGGTGTAGGGCAGTCGTTCCGCGGACAGCACGCTGTTGCCGCTCCATGCCACGTGCGCGGAGTAGACGTTGCCGTGGGTGAAACCGAAGCCGTGTTCGCCAACGCTGAGCAGCAGGGTGGCGTCGAAGTCGGGGCGGCCGATCATGGAGGATTTGGCGAAGCGCCCGATGGTGAAGTCCTGGCGCTGTGGGGAACGCTCACGCAGATGGTGACCGGTGGTGGTGAGGATCTCGTTGGCGTCGGCGGGCACGCTGAATGCAAGTTCGATCTTGCCGATCTCGAGTCGTCCCTCGCCGGTGTTCGTCACCTCCGCATGCTGGCGGATGAGGCCGGTTTCATCGAGCTCACAGGTCCACGTAAGTTTCACGCATTGTTCCACGTCCTCGGCAGTGACGGTGACGGTAGGCGTCTGCTTGGGCTCGGAGGCCACGCTCCAGCTGGGGTAGCCGTCTTTTTCGGCCATGGTGTAGGTTTTGCCGGCGGCCACGGTTTCGGCTTCGATGGCGGTGACCTGGAACTTGCAGAACAGTTCCACGCCGTCACGGCGCACGTCGAAACGGTCAGAGCCGGACCACGCTTCGGACTGTGTCGGCAGCACGCTCGGCCATGCGGTGTAGTCGAGGGCTCCGGAAACACGCTGCGGAGCGAGCGCGTCGAACGTGTTGATCACGGTTTCCGGTGCGGTGAGCGGGCGGCCCCAATGCACGAATCTCGGCAAATCGCTGCCGGGGAACACCAGAGCAAAAGCTGCGGCGGCAGCCGGCTGCTCGGCATACACGGCGGTAAGGGGTGTGCCGTTGGAAGCGGTGCCGTGGAAAGTCTGAATGAGCGTCATTGCAGCATCCTTTTCTTGCGATTCTTGGTTGGTATGACGCTTTGATGGTACTGCATACCGCTTTTCTTCTCGTCGCCCTGCGTGTTTGTTTCTTTCGGAAAGTAATTAGCGTCGGCGCGCGAAGAAATCGGTCATCAATCGCCCGCATTCTGCTTCGCGCACACCGCCAATCACTTCCGGTACAAGTCCGACGTGCGGATCGCGGGGAATATCCCATACCGAACCGCATGCACCCAACTTGGCATCCCACGCACCGAACACAATACGTCCGATATGCGTCTGCAGGCAGGCACCGGCGCACATAGGGCACGGCTCCAACGTAACGACAAGCGTGCAATCAGCGAGATTCCAAGTGTCAAGCGAGGCGGCCGCTTCAGCCATCGCCTTGACTTCGGCGTGGGCAAGCGGATCGGCATGCGTCTCACGCAGGTTCCGCCCGCGGCCAATCACCTGTCCGTCAGCGGCAAGCACGACGGCACCGACCGGCACCTCGCCATCCGCAGCGGCTTCGCGGGCCAGCGCGATCGCCGGTTCCATATCATCGTCCCATCGCATACGCCACAGTGTAGCGGCGGCCATACGACCGCTCCGCACGACTGGTCCGCACGTCCGACCTGCATGCCCGACCTGCGCACCCAACCGAAGCGGCACGAACGTCAGCCCATGGCGAAACACGCTCATAACCGCCTCTTGGTAGGCTGGAAAAGGTTGGGAAATACGCGCGAAGGAGGCACGTTGGCGGTATTCGAGTTGATTCTATGCATCATCGCTGCCGTCGTATTATCCTCCTTCTTAAGTCGTTTCATACCCAAGGTCTCCACGCCGCTCGTGCAGATCGCGTTGGGCGCGCTGGCATCACAGCTGCCGTTCTTTCCGGACGTGACGCTCAGCCCTGAACTGTTCATGGTGCTGTTCATCGCGCCGCTGCTGTATTTGGAAGCGCATGAGATTGACAAAACCGAGCTACTGAAATCCGTCAAACTGTCATTGTCGCTGGCGATCGGCCTGGCGATCGCGACCATGGTGGCGGTCGGTTTCGCATTGCACACCGTCTGGCCGGCGATTCCGCTCGCTGCGGCACTTGCGCTCGGTGCCGCGCTCGGGCCGACCGATGCGGTCGCAGTGTCGTCGCTCGGCAAGGAGGCGGCGCTGACCGAACGCCAAACGAGCGTACTGAAGGGTGAATCGTTGTTCAACGACGCTTCCGGTATCGTCGGCTTCCAGTTCGCCATCGCGGCGGCGGTCAGCGGCGTGTTCGAAGTGGGCGAATCGGCCGCGCAATTCGTGATCTCGTTCTTCGGCGGCGCGATCTTCGGCCTTGTGGTGGGCACCATGGCCGACCTGCTGTTCGAATCACTGCGCTCCCTCGGCTGGGAAACGACTACCAGCCGCATTCTCATGGAGCTATTCCTGCCGTTCATCCTGTATCTGGGTGCAGAGGCGGTCCACGTCTCCGGCATTCTGTCGGTCGTGGCCGCGGGCCTGATCATCCGATTCGATCGCACCGGCATCGGACCGAATGTGGCACGCACGAACATCGTATCGTCAAGCGTGTGGGGCGTGCTGTCGTTCTCGCTCAACGGCACAGTGTTCATCCTGCTCGGCATGCTGCTGCCGAACGCGATGTCGGCCAGCTGGGATGATCCGCACATCAGCAACGGCCTGCTGATGTGCGCGATCCTCACCGTCTCCGCCGTGGTGATCGCCATGCGGTTCCTGTGGATCTCGCTGATGCTCCGGCTCGCGCGCGACACCACCACCGGCAAGCGGCGCAAAATGACGGCGCAGCGCTGGCGTTCCGCCGCGGTCATGACATTCGGCGGACCGAAGGGCACCATCACGCTGTCGTTGATGTTCACGATCCCCTACACGCTGGCGGCCGGCGCGAACTTCCCGATGCGCGACGAACTGATCTTTATAGCCGCCGGCGTGATCGTGGTGACGCTGCTGCTGGCGAATTTCCTGCTGCCGCTGCTCGCGCCGAATCGCGACAAGGACACGTCGACGGAAATGACGGAGATCACCATCGAAGTGCTGCGGCGGACGGTCGAAGAGCTGTCGGGCCGTGTCACGCCGGACAACCGTCGGGCGGTGCTTATGGTCATCGATTCCTATACGAAACGCATCACGCGGTTGAAACAGCGCACCGGCGAAATCGATCCGCAGGGGTATATGCAGCTGCAGATCGACGCGCTCAACTGGGAGAAGGAGTACGTCAAGAACCGTCTGGCGGGCGTGCGCGCGGCAATCAAGGCGAATCCCGCCGAGAACCGCGCCGCGAACGATCTGGAGGCCGAGGCCTGCGAGCGCCTGCTCGACCAGATCATGAGCTCGCTGCGCCACATCGAAACCGCACACAATTCAGGCCGTATGATCTGGCGCGTCAAAGGCCGGTACAAGGCGCTGCAGCGGCGCATGGGCACGTTGGCGAAACGCGTGAACAGCCGTATCCGGCGCACGACCCCGCTGTTCAGCGACGATGAGCTGTTCGCGCATACGCGTGTGGTGCAGGTGGATGCGATCGAACATGTGATCGACCGACTGTATGAGGAGATGGGCGGCGACACGTACAACACCGAGCACTGCTCCGGCCTGCTGTTGGACTACCGACGCAGCGAATCCGCGTTGAGGGCGCGTCCGAATATGGGCATCAGCGCCGAAGCGCAGGAACAGGCCGAGGAGGTCAAGCGCGAAAGCTACGGCATCGAGCTGGGCGTGATCCAGGACATGTATGAGGCCGGCGACATCACGCGCGCGCAAAGCAAGCAGCTGCGACGCAACGTGTATGTGATGAGCGTGGATGCGGACGCGCAGATCTGACGATCTGGCGTGGCGCCAGCACGCCACGTCAGGGTACCCCCGTACGGAATTCTCAGGAAGTTCCCAGAAAACACCAGACGTCCACTCAGAATCGGATGTTTATATATGAATTGTCAGCACCACAAGCCGACCGGGAGCCGCGAAGTTCCCGACAATTGAACCCTTTCTTCTTCTCTCTCCTTTCTCTCCCCGGTGGCCGATCCCGCCGGGGTCTTCTTTTTTCGCCGCTTGCTTCGCCTCCCTTTCCCAGCTTGTTTCACGGCTTGTTTCACGTCCCTTTTCACGGATCTTTTCGCACTGCGAGCGTACGCCACAATCGCACGCTATATTGGAAATCATGAGCGACGCAATCGAAAACACAACAGGCAGCGCAGACAGCAATGATAAGACCAAGCTGATCGGCCGCGAATCGGACGTGGTGCCGGGACGTTTCGGTGAACCGCTGCAAATCACGCATGTGCAGTATTCGCGCGGCGGCGGCAACACCGCGCCGAAACGACCGTTGTTCCTGTGTCTGCACGGCTGGGGGTCGAACGAGACGGACTTGGCCGACATGATGCGCTACGTCGCGCCATACAACGATTTCGCCTCGTTGCGCGCGCCGCTGACGTTGCAGCCGGCTGGCCGCTTTGCACCCGGCGCGTACTCGTGGCTGCATGATTGTGTGGATACCGGCGAGGATTTGGACCGTGACGCATTCGCCGCAGCGAAAGCAATCGACGATTGGGTTTCGGCGAACATTCCCGACGACCGTGCCGTGGTGCCGATTGGTTTTTCGCAGGGCGGTCTGCTGGCGATTCACTTGCTGCGCGTGCACCCGGAACGCTACGCGGCGACGATTTCGTTGTCCGGTTTTCTTGCGCCCGGCACTGTTGCGGGAACCGCGCCGGCGGACGATCGCGTGGCTGAACTCAACATTCCGACGTTCTTCGGCTATGGCAAGAACGATACCGTGATTCCCATGCCGGAACTGTTCGCGACCGCCGCGTGGCTGGACGAGCACACGTTCCTTACGGAGAAAAGCTATCGTGGGCTCGACCATTCCGTAAGTATGGAGGAGTTCAGCGATTTGCGCGATTGGCTTGCCGCGCACAACATCGCGCCGGGCATCCTGTAGATCCGGGCCAGTTAGAACAGTCGGATTAGTCGGTGATGTCGGCCTTATAGAAGTTCACGTAGGAACGGCTCGGGGTCGGACCGCGCTGGCCCTGATAGTGCGAACCGGTCGTGGCGGAACCGTACGGATGCTCGGCCGGCGAGCTCAGCTGGAAGAAGCACATCTGGCCGATCTTCATGCCCGGCCACAGCTTCACCGGCAGTGTCGACACATTGGACAATTCCAGCGTGATATGACCTTCAAAGCCAGGGTCGATGAAGCCCGCGGTGGAGTGGGTAAGGATGCCGAGACGACCGAGCGAGCTTTTGCCTTCAAGACGAGCCGCGATGGATGCATCGAGCTTCACATACTCCCATGTGGACCCGAGCGCGAACTCGCCCGGGTGCAGGATCCACGGTTCGTCCGGTTTGACTTCGAACTGTTCGGTCAGCTCGCCCTGATTCTCAGCCGGATCCACGTACGTGTACGCATGATTGTTAAACAAACGGAAGAAACGGTCCAATCGCACGTCAATCGATGCCGGCTGCACCATCTCCGGGGTCCACGGATCGAGTGAGATATGACCGTCGGCCTGTGCGGCGAGAATGTCGCGATCGGACAGCAGCATCGAAATTCCTCCAAAAAAACGCCGGAACAATCGTCATACGAACGGACGCGCAACCAATGCGCGCCCGCCAATCGCAATCCAGTCTAGCGCGGCGGCGCTATAAGACGGATGCAACGAGCACCCATCCGCATTTTGCCGCTGCAACGGCTCACGACACAGCAAAATGCGGATTGGAGGCCGGAAAACGACAGGCTACTCACGCATCGCACGTAGAACGCACTTACGCAACTCGGACGCGACGAGCACGACCATCGCCAATCCAAGGCATTCGACCCACGCGCCGGCGGACAGAGGCATCGTGCCGAACGCGGTGTTGAGGAACGGCACGTAAATCACCACCACCTGCAACAGCGCAGACAACGCAATCGCACCCCACAGCCATTTGTTAGCGAACAGTCCAACGAACACCGATTGGTCGTGCGAGCGAGAGCACAGCGCGTTGAGCATCTGCGCAAACACAAGGATGGTGAAGCCCATCGTGCGCGCCTCAGTCATTTGCGCATCATGTCCGACAGCATCCACGGAACGGTCCGTGAACAGACCTCCGGCGAGGTGCATGTCCATGCCAATCAGCGTGACGGCAGCCATAATCAAACCGATGAAAATGATGTCGCCCCACATCTGTCCGTCGATCACGCGATCGGTGAGTTTGCGCGGTTTGCGTGCCATCACGTCGTCGGTGGACGGATCGACGCCCATGGCGAGCGCCGGAGCTGCGTCGGTAAGCAGGTTGATCCACAGCAGCTGCGTGGCGAGCAGCGGCACGGTGACACCTTGGCTGCCAGGCTGGGTGATGCCGAGGAATCCGGCGAGCATCACACCGCCGAAGACGGTGAACACCTCGCCGACGTTGGAGCTCAGCAGATAGCGCAGGAACTTACGGATGTTGTCGAAAATGCCACGGCCTTCGCGTACCGCCTCGACGATGGTGCTGAAGTTGTCGTCGGCGAGGATCATCTTGGCACTCTGCTTGGTAACTTCGGTACCGGTGATGCCCATCGCGACGCCGATGTCCGCGGTTTTGACGGCGGGAGCATCGTTTACGCCGTCGCCGGTCATAGCCACGATATTGCCTTGCCGTTGCAGCGATTCGACGATTTTCAGCTTGTGTTCCGGCGCAACGCGCGCGTACACGGAGATTTCGCGGGTGGCCTTGTCGAACGCTTGCTCGTCCGGCAGCTCGTCGAGTTGAACGCCGGTGAGCACTTTGCTACTAAGGTCGGCGCTGCCGACCGAGCTGCCGTCTCCGTCCGTTTCAATAATGCCCAGATCGCTGGCGATGCGTGCCGCGGTAAGCGGATGGTCACCGGTAATCATGACGGTGCGGATGCCGGCGCGATGCGCTTCGGCGACGGAATCGCGCACTTCGGTACGCGGCGGATCGATGATGCCGACCATACCGACCCAGATCAAGTCGCTTTCCAGCACATCGCTTTGGTCGGCGATGTCGGCGACGTGACCGGCGGCGTTGATGCGCACGCCCGGCACTGCGGCGAGCGACGCGGTGCCGAGTGGCCGGTACGCCTGGCCCAGCGTACGATACGCTTCGGCGGACAGGCGTTCCACGGCGGCGAGGATCTGCTGGCGATCGCCTTGCGTCATCGGTCGTACGGCACCGTTGACCGCGATGCGGCTGCAGTAGCCGAGCAGCACGTCGGGGGCGCCTTTAGCAAAGACGGTGAGACGCCCGGCATCAGTGTTATCCTGCGCGACGACGGTCATGCGTTTGCGATCGGAAGTGAAGGGAATCTCGCCCACGCGCGTGTAGTTCGCGTACTTGCGATCGGCCTTCACCTTACGTGCGGCGACGATAAGCGACACTTCGGTCGGGTCGCCGACGGCTTCCCACGTTATGTCGGAAGCAGCGGAACCATCGCCGGCACCTGTGTTTTCGCGCAGTTCGCCGTCGTTGGCCAGCGCGCCCACTGCGAGCGTGGCAACGGCTTCAAGCTGTGCCGCTTCCTGCGCGAGCGACGGGGTGGATGTAAGCCCGGCATCGGAAATCGCAATCATTCTGCCTTCTGGCGCATAGCCGGTGCCGGTCAGCTGCACCTCACCGCTCGGCGTGACCACGCGTTCCACCGTCATCTCGTTGCGGGTGAGCGTGCCGGTTTTGTCGGAGCAGATCACCGACGCGGAACCGAGCGTTTCCACGGAATGCAGTTTCTTGACGATCGCATGATGTTCGGCCATGCGGCGCACGCCGAGCGCGAGCACGACTGTCAGAATCGCGGCGAGCCCTTCCGGCACGGCCGCGACGGCCAGCGAAACGGATAGCAGCAGCGAATCGATTACGTCGTGGATGTCGTTGAAGCCTTCGGTCAGCGCAAGCGCCACCAGCACGACCGCCGCGATAATGCACACCGCGATGCCGAGAATCTTGGAAACGTAGTTCATTTCCTTCTGCAGCGGACTGTCATCATCATCCGTGGCCTGCAGAAGGTCCGCGATTTTACCGACCTGCGTGCGCATGCCGGTGCTCGTCACGATTGCGCGGCCGGTGCCTTGCGTCACGGACGTGCCGTTGAACACCATATTGGCGCGATCACCCAAGGCCTTGGCTTCGGCAAGTGTGTCGACGTTTTTGCCGACCGGTACGCTTTCACCGGTCAGGCTCGCTTCCGCCACGCGCAGGCTGGCGGAAGCGAGCAGACGTCCGTCGGCGGGAATGGAGTCGCCTTCACCGAGCACGACCATGTCTCCCGGCACCACGTCGACGGTGTTGATGCGTGCGATTTTGCCGTCGCGCAGCACGTTGGTTTGCGGCGCGGTCATTTGGGAGAGCGCTTCGACGGCTTCTTCCGCTTTCGATTCCTGAATGTAGCCGAGTACCGCGTTGACGATAAGGATAAGCACAATGACGATGGCGTCGAACGGCAGTATTTCGCCGCCTTCCGCGCCTGGCGCAGCGTTGGCTTTTTCGATGAACCATGCGACAAGCGAGATGCCGGTGGCAGCGAGCAGCAGGTAGACGAGGGGGTCTTTGAACTGCGCCAGGAACTTCTTCCATTTTGGCACGGGTGGTGCGGATGCGAGCTCGTTCGGCCCGTATTGCGCGAGTCGGCGTTCAGCTTCGGCTTGGCTCAGACCGGTGTTCGGATCGACGCCGAGCGATGCGGCCACGGCTTGCGCGTCGGCAAGCGACGGGTCGATTTGTGGCGGCTGCTGGTTTTGCTGATCCTGCCGAATCTGCGTGCGATCGCCCGTAGCGGAATCGCCGTCAAAATTGGCATGGGACTGGATGGACTGATCTTTCTTGCGATCATCCATGGTGATCTCCTTGGGAGCGCCGCGGAGTAGTCAGCTCTCCCCCGTCTTACGTATGCCTCGAATCGCGGAAATCGAAAATCCGCGGAATCGCAAGCATTTTGCAAAGGCGAGGCAACGCTGCGCGGTTGTGGGCACCGGGCGGACGCCATCGGCGCATCCTGTTATTATCGCACATCCTCGGCGTGTGAAAAAATGGACATGTGGCGGAACGATGCATGGCACGCGACGGATGCACGATACCATGAAGTGTGATATATTATCGGTAGTTAGTAAAATTCATTACTAAACGGTCGTGCAACATCGCACGGCGCAACCGCAACGATGCAGTGACACCAAGTAATACAGGGGGATGCAAGATGGCAGATACAGCCGAACTCGCAATCGTACATGCAACCACGGCAAGTGCAAGCTGGCTCACCGATCCGACGGTGTTCGCAGCGAACCGCAAGCCGGCACATTCCAGCCACCGATATGTCATCGGCGAGACGAGCGAGCCGAAGCAGAGCCTCGACGGCGAATGGAAGGTTCGTATCGAACAAGCGCGCAACGTGGACGTGGAAAGCGCTCCGTTCGCGGCCGTCGATTTCGAGGATGGCGATTTCGGCGCGATCGAGGTGCCGGGCCACTTGCAGATGGCCGGCTATCTCAAGAACAAGTACGTCAACATCCAATATCCGTGGGACGGTCACGAGGATCCGCAGGCGCCAAATATTCCGGAAAACAACCATGTGGCGATCTACCGCCGTCGATTCGCGCTCGACGCGCAGCTTGCGCGCACGCTGGAAAACGACGGCACGGTCAGCCTCACCTTCCACGGTGCCGCCACCGCGATCTACGTATGGCTTGACGGCACGTTCGTGGGTTACGGCGAGGACGGATTCACGCCGAGCGAATTCGATGTGACGGAAGCGCTGCGAAACGGCAATGGCAACGCCGCCGATTCCCCCGAAGCCGAGCATACGCTCACCGTCGCCTGCTACGAATATTCGAGCGCCTCTTGGCTGGAAGACCAGGATTTCTGGCGACTGCACGGCCTGTTCCGCACCGTCGAGCTCGCCGCCCAGCCGCATACGCACGTCGAAACCGTGCAGCTTGAAGCCGACTACACCGCAGCCGACACCGCCGGTACGGCCGACACCGCCGAACTCAACGCGGCACTCACCTTGCGCAACCCCGCCGACGCGATGACTATCGAAAGCACGCTGCGCGACGGCGACGGAAATGTCGTATGGGAATCAACGCAGGCCTGCAACGGCGAAATCGCCCTTAATTCCGGCAAAATGACGAACATCGTGCCGTGGAGCGCGGAATCGCCGACGCTGTACACGCTGACCGTACGCGTCGTCGGACATGACGGCGCCATCATCGAAACCGTGACGCAGAAGATCGGCTTCCGCACGTTCCGCATCGAAAACGGCATTATGACGCTCAATGGCAAGCGCATCGTGTTCAAGGGCGCGGACCGCCACGAATTCGACGCGAAGCGCGGCCGCGCGATCACCCGCGAGGACATGCTTTCCGACGTGGTCTTCTGCAAGCGGCACAACATCAACGCCATCCGCACCTCCCACTACCCCAACCAGGAGTATTGGTACGACCTGTGCGACGAGTACGGTCTGTATCTGATCGACGAGACGAATATGGAGACGCACGGCACGTGGGTGGCAAACAATGTCGAGCGTCCTGAAGACGGCATCCCCGGCAGCCGCCCCGAATGGGAGGGCGCGTGCGTGGACCGCATCAACAGCATGATGCGCCGCGATTACAACCATCCGAGCGTGCTGATCTGGTCGCTTGGCAACGAGTCGAGCGCGGGCGAGGTGTTCCGTGCGATGTATCGCCACGCGCACACGATTGATCCGAATCGTCCGGTACATTACGAGGGTTCCGTGCACATGCGCGAATTCGAGGATGTGACGGACATCGAAAGCCGTATGTACGCGCATGCTGACGAAATCGAACGCTATCTGAACGACGGCAGCCCGGCACATACGGACGGTCCAAAGAAGCCGTACATTTCCTGCGAATACATGCACGCAATGGGCAATTCGTGCGGCAATATGGACGAATACACGGCGTTGGAACGCTACCCGATGTACCAGGGCGGTTTCATTTGGGATTTCATCGACCAGGCAATCGAGACCAAGCTGCCCGACGGCACGACACGCATGTGCTACGGCGGCGATTTCGGCGATCGTCCAAGCGATTACGAATTCTCCGGCGACGGCCTGCTGTTCGCCGACCGCACCCCCTCGCCGAAAGCGCAGGAAGTCAAGCAGCTGTATGCGAACGTGAAAATTGCGGTTTCGGTCGATGAAGCGCGTATTACGAATGACAATCTGTTCGTGTCTACGGGCGATTATCGCTTCGTGCTGCGGATTTTGGCCGACGGCAAGCCGGTATGGTCGACTACGCGCCGTTTCGACGTGGCCGCCGGCGAGAGCGCTTCATTCGAAGTCGATTGGCCGGTTGATGACTACCGCAGCAACGCCGAAGAGCTGGTTTTGGAGGTATCGCAGCAGCTTGGCAACGCTTGCGATTGGGCACCGGCCGGCTACGAGCTGGCGTTCGGCCAGTGCGTGGTGGCAGGTGCGAAGACCACTGCAGATGCCGTTGACGCGGCCGGAGCTCCGGCCGACGGCACCGTCACCCTTGGCCGCTGGAACGCCGGCGTGCGCGGACAGGGTCGTGAAGCACTGTTCTCCCGCACACAAGGGGGTATGGTTTCATATACGTTCGGCGAGCGCGAATTCGTGCTGCGCCGCCCGTCGATCACCACGTTCCGTCCGCTGACGGACAACGATCGCGGTGCTGGACACGCTTTCGAACGTGCCGCGTGGGCGGTCGCAGGAAAGTATGCGCGTTGCGTCGACTGCGCGATTGCAAATCGTGGAGAAAATGCCGTGGAAGCCACGTATACGTACGAATTGGCGATTCCGCAGCGCACGAAAGTGACGGTCCGTTACGTTGCCGACACGGCCGGCCTCGTTTCGCTCGACGTCGAGTATCCAGGCGAGAAGAACGGCGATCTGCCAACGATTCCGGCGTTCGGTATCGAATGGGCGCTGCCGGTGGAATATGCGAACCTGCGATTCTACGGCGCCGGTCCGGAAGAGACGTACGCCGACCGCAGGCACGCGAAGCTGGGTGTATGGAGCACGACGGCTGGCGATGATTGCGCGCCGTACCTGCTGCCGCAGGAAACCGGCAATCATGAGGATGTGCGTTGGGCGGAGATCACGGACGATTCCGGCCACGGTGTGCGCGTGAAGCGCGGTGCCGGCGCAAAGCCGTTCGCGATGAGCCTACTGCCGTATTCGAGCACGATGCTGGAAGAGGCGCTGCATCAGGATGAGCTGCCGAAGCCGCGTCACATGTTCCTGCGTCTGCTGGCCGCGCAAATGGGCGTCGGCGGCGACGATTCGTGGATGTCGCCGGTGCATGAGCAGTACCAGCTGCCCGCCGGCCAGCCGCTCAGCCTTAACGTTCAGCTCAAGCTGTTCTAAGCTAAGCCAGCTTCAGCCTCAAGCATAACCGCCGATTCGCGGCATAATTCCGGCCGACTTGCCAATAGGCAGGCCGGCCGATTCTGTTGATGGCTGAAAACAGGCAGGGTGCCTAAAATGAAAGCACGTCTTTGAAGCAAACGACGCCTCAAAGCATGTTTTTCTGAAGGAGGGCATCATGAGCTATCCAAATATGAATCCCAGCAATCCCAACGACCCCAGTCAACCACCGCAGCCGGGATACGGCGCCTATGCACCGAGCCAGCAAGCGCAGCAATCGCAACAGCAGGACGGTCCACAAAGCGGCGGACCAGATGCCGAGCAGACCCCTCGCTATTCCGGCAATCCATATGGCAACCCGTACGGCAATCCGTATGGATATCCGTACGGTAATCCGTATGGTTACAACCCGAATAGCCATAGCAACGACAGTGGCGAGTGGGAGCCGGTAAGCCCGTTCAAGTTGGTGGAATCGTGGCTGCCGCAACGCGCGAAGAATGCCATTCGCGGTGTGTACGGCGTGCTCGGCGTGATGGCGATTGTGCTCGGCATTGCGCTACTCATCTGGCCGGGGGTGACGCTGAAGATCGCCGCGGTTGCGTTGGGCGCGTATTTCGTGATTTCCGGCGTGATCCGTATCGTCACCGCAATTGTGGAGCTCGGTCTGCCGGAAGGCTGGCGCGTGCTTGACATTCTGGTCGGCCTGTTGCTGACAGTCGGTGGCGTGGTCATGCTGAAGAATGCGACCCTGTCCGGCGCCATGCTGGCAGTGCTCGTCACTATGGTGGTGGGCCTCGGCTGGATGATGGAAGGCGTGATGGCGCTGGTTGAGTCGTGGCATATGCCAAGTTCCGCATGGGCTGTGATTTACGCGCTGATTTCGATTGTGGCCGGCTGCATCATGCTGTTCAGCCCGCTGGCCTCCACCGGTTGGCTGATTCTGTTTGGCGGATGCGCGTTGGTTGCACTTGGCATTGTGGCGATCGTCCGCGCGTTCACGTTTGGCAAGGTCGGCAAGTCCGGCAAGAAGCGCTAACTACGCGTAGTTCTCCCGTATAGGCGATAAACCCATACGGGAGAACGCGACGTGCCGTACGATTGACATGATTTTATAGTCGCGCTATGCTAAGTGAAACGTTTCGACGAAACGATTCGATAAATAGCGGATAGAACGGCACAAGAGGGAGGCGAGACGCATGGCAGGCATCAAAGACGTGGCCCGCGAAGCGGGAGTTTCCGCCAGCACCGTCTCCTATGTACTATCCGGCAAGCGTTCAATCTCTGCGAAAACCACCGACAAAGTCATGGCCGCCGTAGAGAAGCTCGGTTACACTCCGGACGCCAGCGCCCGTAAGATGCGCGGCATGCGCAACCAGATCATCGCGTTGAGCGCCCCGATTCGAGGCGACATCAACCAGGCCAGGTACAACGCCTACTTCCTGCGCACCGCATGGGCCGCAAGGAATGCAGGGTATGACGTGATGTTGCTGACCGGTCCGGATGCAGTGAAGGATATCCGCCGCGTGACGCAAAGCAATCTTGCGGATGGCATCGTGCTGCTCGACGTGGAGCAGGATGACGAGCGCGCCGCTCAATCCGGCACTTTTTCCAAGCCGTGCGTGGCTATCGGCTATCCGTCGTCGCACGCCGGCTGCGCCTGCGTGGACATCGATTTCGCGCTGATGGGCCGCAAGGCCGTCGACTTCCTGTACGAGAAGGGACACCGCACCGTCGTGTTCCTGCGCAACAACGAATCCGACTACAACCGCCATTCCGGTTACGTCGTCATCTTCCGCGAAAGCCTGCTGGCGCACGCGAAGGAGCTCGGCATGACGGTCATCGAATCCGAGCATTACGAAGCGGACAGCTTCGACGCGCAGCACTTCGTCAGCACCGTCTTCGTGCACCCCGACCGCCCGACCGCCATCATCAACCAGGCGAACGCAAGCGTTCTCAGCCAGGTGCTGATGGCGTTGCACGACGCGGGCATGTCGATTCCGCAGGACGTTTCGGTCCTGTCGTGCGGCACGTATTTCGAAGGCGAGCCGACGCGCTTCCCCATCACCGAAATGCCGGTCATGCCGGAGGAGCTGTGCGCCGAAGCCATGAACCTGTTGGTCTCCGCCATCGAGGAGCACACCGACATCAAAGGTTCCGTGGAACTCATCGAACCCGCGCTGAAGCGACGCGGATCCGTTACGGAAGCGGGGTCCGGCGGAACAATATAGATTTTCCTGCAATTACCGGAAGGCAGAGCGGCCGGACGGAATCGCAAGGCAACATAATTTCATACGGATAATCGAAACGTTTCAATGACGATACAACGGTCTCCGAAGAAACCGAACAAACGAACAAGCCGGGCGAAATCCGGCGAATCCAAACGGACCGCGGAATCGCACGCACGTCATCGAAACGTTTCAATACAACCAGATGTGAGCCGTGCCGCAGGGCGCGCCTCAAGAAGGAAACAAGGAGAATAGCAATGAACATCAAACGAGGACTGGCCACGCTGGCCATCGCAGCACTGTCGCTGACCTCCCTCGCCGCATGTGGTAGCGATAACCGCACAGGACGAGGAAAAGCCGGACAGCCTGTCGTTCTGGTATTACGAAGAGGACGACGCAGGCCAGACTCAGGCTTGGCGTCGCGCGGCCAAGGCCTTCGAAAAAGAGACCGGCGTCAAGATCAACTTCGAGCGCAAGTCCTTCACCCAGATCGCGCAGAACGGCAGCCAATTCCTGAACTCCGACGAAGCCCCGGACCTCATGGAATCCAACCGCGGCAACGGCTCCGCCGGCGTGCTCTCCACCATGGGCCTGCTCACCGACCTCGGCGACTATGTTAAGCAGTACGGCTGGGACAAGAAGGTGACCGGCGCAAACGCAGCAGTCGCCAAGTACGACGAGAACGGCATCATGGACGGCGATACCTGGTACGGTATGACCAGCTACGCTGAATTCCAGCGCGTCTACTACAACAAGGACCTGTTCGCCAAGTACAACATCAAGATTCCGACCACCTACGACGAGTTCGTGGACGCCTGCCAGAAGTTCGTGGACGCCGGCGTGACCCCGATTGCAGCCGACGCGCAGGAATACGGCGTGATGTGGCTGTGGTGGCAGCTCGTTTCCAAGAATGCCGACTCCAAGTTCATCGACAACTGGCAGCTGTACAGGGGTGACGTCGACTGGAATTCCAAAGTGCTGACCAGCTCCGTCAAGACCATCAACGAGTGGCTTGACAAGGGCTTCATCTCCCGCAACGCCACTGGCATGAAGGCCGAGGACACCACGCAGGCCTTCATCAAGGGCGAATATCCGATCTACCAGACTGGTACTTGGAACCAGGGCCGTTTCGTCAAGCAGATCAAGTCGTTCGATTGGGACGCGGCCGTCATGCCGGAATCCAACTACGCAGTCGGCTGCGCAGGCAACCTGCTGGTGATTCCTGAGAAGTCGCACCACAAGGATCTGTCCGCCAAGTTCATCGACTACGTCCTCTCCGATGATGTGCAGAACTTCCTCGGCAACGCAGGCGGCATTCCGGTAGCGGCAGACACCAGCAAGATCACCGACGCGAAGAGCAAGGCCATGATCGAGGAATACGATTCCTACGCCAAGGACGGCAAGCTCAGCTACTACCCGGATTACGCGGCCTCCAACCTCACCGACGCGGTTCCAGCGGAGTTCCAGGAGCTGGTCAACGGCACCAAGAAGCCGGCAGACGTGCTCAAGAACATCCACGAGAAGTACGACACCGGCGTCGAGGACATGGGCGTCAAGAACAACTAAAAACAACCGATCCTTCCTTTCCATTCCAACTCCAATAATGGTGCGGCCCGTCTTCGGGCGGACCGCACCAACCCTTTCCTCCCCCATACATTCCGCACGTCGCATCGCGCCAAATCGTGCGTCATCACAGAACAATCCATCGGAAATCCCTCGGATCATCAATATTTCAAAGGACTTGCAATGTCTCAAAAGACCAAGCACGAAGCCTCCATGTCGAGACTTCCCGGCAACCGCTCCGCGAAATTCGTTCCATACCTCATCCCCGGCCTCATCGGTCTGTTCGCGGTAGTTATTGTTCCGTTCATCTGGAACATCTACCTGAGCTTCACCCGCTGGCGTGGCGTCGGTCCCGTCAAGTGGGTCGGCCTGAAAAACTGGAAACGCCTGTTCTCCGATTCGACGTTCTGGATTTCCTTCGCTAACTCGTTCTGGATCATCGTGGCTATCGTGGTCATCCCTACCATCCTCGGCCTGTTCATCTCGTCTCTGCTCACCGACGTGATCCAAAAGAAGTTCGGCGGCAAAACCGCTTCCTTCCTGCGCGCGCTGTTCTATTTGCCGCAGCTGCTTCCGGTGGCCGTCGCCGCAATCATCATGGGCTGGATCTTCCGTCCGGAGGACGGTGCCGTCAACGCACTGCTCGCCAAGATCGGCTTGGGTGCATTGCAGCACAACTGGCTGGGCAGCCCTGACAGCGCACTGCCGATCCTCATGTTCATCCTGGTGTGGATCCAGCTCGGCTACCCGATCGTCATCTTCATGTCGGGCCTGCAGCGCGTCGATCCGGAACTCTACGAGGCCGCAGGTCTTGACGGCGCCAACTGGTGGCAGAAGTTCCGCGTGGTCACCCTGCCGTCCATCATCCCTGAACTGCTGGTGGTCATCCTCACCGCAACCATCGGCGCACTGAAGACCTTCGCTCCGGTCTACCTGCTCACCAAGGGCGGTCCGGGCACCTCCACCACGGTTCCGTCGTACTACTCCTACAACCAGTTCTTCCAGGTGCAGCAGGTGGGCTACGGTGCCGCAATCTCCACAGCGCTGACTGTGGTAATCATCGTCTTCTCCATCGTGTTCACCCTCGTGCAGAAGCACGTCGAGAAGGAACTCGTCTGAGAGAAAACCCGAAAAACAATCGCAAGAACATACTAAAAATCCGAAAAGCAAAGGTGCCATCATGACTTATTCCATGTCCACGGCCGCCGCGCGCAAGGCCTCGAAGAAAACGCAGCACGTGCGTTCCGCAGGTGACTGGATCACCCTGATCCTGCTCGTCGCCGGAGCTCTGCTCGTCCTGTTCCCGCTGCTCGTCCTGACCGTCAACGCGTTCAAGACCTCCGCCGATTACAACGCCACCGGCCCGCTCTCCCTGCCGAAGCACTTCACCATGGAGGGCATCATCTCCTTCTGGACTACCACCAACTTCCCGCTGAAGTTCTGGAACAGCTTCATCATCTCCCTAGTGGTGGCTGTCGCGGCGGTCGTGCTGTCGGTGCTCAACTCCTTCGCGCTCGGCATCGGCAAGGTCAAGGGCAACACCTGGATCGTGCTCGGCATCATGCTCGCCAACATGATGCCGCAGGAAGCGCTGCTCTACCCGCTGTACACCATGTTCAAGCAGGTCGGTCTGTACAACACCAAACTCGCGATCATCATCATCTTCACCATCATCCAAAGCGCCTACGGCACCTATCTGCTGTCCTCCGTATACGGCACGTTCCCGCAGGCCATCCTTGAGGCCGCAGCCATCGACGGCGCATCCCGCTGGCAAATCCTGCGCAAGGTGGTGCTGCCAATCTCTTGGCCGACCATCAGCGTGCTGTTTGTGTTCTTCTTCGTGTGGACGTGGAACGAATACATGATCCCAATGGCGTTCCTCATGGGAGATAATGTGCAGACCATTCCGCTGGCACTCGCCACCCTGCAGGGCCAGCGCACGATGGAAGCAACCACGTTGGCTTCGGCATCACTGCTGAGCATCATCCCGACCATCATCTTCTTCATCATCTTCCAGCGCAAGCTGTCGCAGGGTATCACCGCCGGTGCAGTGAAGTAACGCGACCCAACAACGCTGGGATGTTGTGAAATAACGCAAAAATAGATACAACCGGCCGCGGCGGCTTTCAGCACCGTGGCCGGCATTATCGACGCGCCCACCGCAAGGGGGATCTACGATAGTCGGCAGTGGTAGGCGGCGCACCCATTTCCGCGTTTCCCAAGCTGTTTAACAAAGGAGAGAACAATGAATACTATGGCGACTTCCGGTTTCGGCAACGGTGCCCTCGATTCGCTAGCAATCGCGACGGACCACGGCCGTACACGTTGCGTCAACGCCGAAAACCCGACCGGCGGCAAGGGCACTGCAGCCACCGCCGCCAGCGCGCTCGGCCCGTCACGTAAGGGCAGCCCTTGCATCCAGACGATCAAGGCGGGCGATTCGGTCACGCTGATGGACGTCGATGGCCCGGGCGTGATTCGCCACATTTGGATGACGGTCACCGACCGCACTTCCCCGACCGGTCCGAACGTACTGCGCAATCTCATCCTCGAATTCTATTGGGATGGCGAGGAGACGCCGTCCGTGCAGTGCCCGATCGGCGATTTCTTCTGCTGCGGTCACGCACAGGCCTGCCGTATCAATTCCATCCCGATCATGGTGGTGCCAAATCGAGGTTTCAACTGCTATTTCGCCATGCCGTTCGAGCACGCGCGCATTGTGCTGCGCAACGATCACAACGAGGACGTGCCGGCCTTCTTCTACCAAATCGACTACACGGAATACGACGCGCTGCCAGCCGATGCGATGCGCTTCCATGCGCAGTGGCGCCGCGAACGCGTCACCGAAATTGCCCGTGACTACACGATTCTCGACAATGTGCACGGCCATGGCGCGTACATCGGCACCTACCTTGCGCTGACCGCGCTGGAAAGCCGCTGGTGGGGCGAAGGCGAAGTCAAAATGTACATCGACGGCGATGAACAGTACCCGACGTGGTGCAGCACCGGAGCGGAAGACTACTTCGGCGGCGCGTGGAGTTTCGCCGACTTCGACGAGCATGGCCGCATGCGCGAGAACACGTTCACCGGACCGTACCTAGGATTCCCGTTCTATTCGCAGCGTCTTGCCGCGCACCGCGAAAGCGACTACTGGGATGTGGCCACACCCGTCATGCGCGGCCTGTACCGCTGGCACATTCCGGATCCGATTTATTTCGATTCTGACCTGCGCGTCACCTGGCAGCAGATCGGCACCGAGGAAGCCGGCAATTTCGAGCGGCAGGATGACGTCGCGTCGGTGGCATACTGGTACCAGCTTGAACCGCACACGCCGTTCGATCCAATCGGTGACCGTCACTTCCGTCAGCCCCGCTGATTTACGATTATTCCGCTGATTTACGCCGATATCGCCGTATCGCGCGTTGACATGGGAATGGATATGTTCCGTCTCGTGTCAGCGTACGATACGGCGATTGTGTTGTTATGCGGGCACAGTAATCACATTTTCTTCAAGATAACCCGATGATTTTACAATAGAAATGACGATTGCGGCATGCCAGACGCATACCGACGTGCGTATAGTAAAGGCACAACAGAAAAACAACAGAAGAACGAAGAACAAGAAAAACAACACAATAGCGACGCACCGCACGATGTAGAGAAGAAAAAAAGAAGCAAGAAACCAGGCGGTCGTCCGAAAGGAAACATCATGAAGAACAACGACACTTTCAACCAGATCCTCAACTCCAACCTCGCTTCCATCGATCCGGGCTTCGGCCAGTTCGCACTTGCCAAGGCTTCCGCTGATCTGATGAAGAAGGTCCTCAACAAGTAAGACCTTCAAGCAGGAAGGCAAGCCGAACCGCGTCAGGCCATCTCTTTGAAACAGACCGCGTGAGGCAAGGCACCGCCGCAGCGAACGCTGCGGCACCGATTCTCTTCTTTCCGATTTTTTAAATCGCATAGCGGGAGGCCGCGATTCCAACCGAATCGCGGCCTCCCGCTTTTTCATACGCGCACATGCACCCCTGTCTTGCCGGCAATGTCCATTATTTGTGCCACACAATCACGCCAATACATCGCTTTCCGTCAACTTCGCACGAACTTAACAGCAACTTACCAGCGAACTTAACAGATGCGAAGTTGCCGTTAAGTTATGTTAAGTTGTCTGGCAAGTTCGGTGGCGTATCTACCGCACGCCACCTGCGCAGCGCAACCGCTACAGTTCCTCCATCGCAAGATTGCGGGCTGCGGCGCGTTCGCGGGGGCCGCGCGTCACGTAGAAGCCGATCGCCACAATTACGAACATCACCGTGCAGCAGGTCCACAGCACGTGACTGCCGAACGCGTTCAAAATCCAGCCTCCGACAAGCGGCGAAAACGCGTTGGATAGCGACCACACCAGGTTGTACAAGCCCTGATACGTGCCGCGTACATCCTTCGGCGCGATGTTCGCCACCGTCGTAGCGGCAATCGGGAATGTGCCTAGCTCGCCGAGCGTCCATAGCACGGTCGCAATCGCGAACGTCGCCCACGAATTCGCACCAATCTGGAACGCGTAGCCAACCGCGGTAATGGACATGCCCAGCACCAGCACACGGGTGTTGCTCATGCGCTGGAACAGTGCGATCGCAGGAATCTGCAGCAGGCACAGAATGCCGCCGTTAATGGTCAGCAGGCTGGAATATTCGTCCGTGCCGAGACCGATCTGCGTCATGGAAATCGGCAAGCCGCTGACAATCTGGTAATACGCCAGCGTGTACAGGAACATCAGCACCACCATCGACATGAGCGCTTTGTCGGTGCAGGCGCGACGGTAGCTACGCCAGATGGAGAATTGTTGCGATCGCTGCGATTCCGCCGCTTCCGCAGGCTGTTCCACAACTTGTTTCACAGACGATTTCGCAGCACGCCCGCCAATTCCAGCTTCCTTGAAAAACACAATCATCAGCAACGTCGCGAACACCAGCACCGCCGCTTCCGCATAAAACATCAGCGAATAGGAGATTTTGACCAGCTGGTTGGCGATGATCGGGCCGATCGCAAAACCAAAATTCGCGGCCCACGTCTGCAGCGAATACGCGCGCTTTTGCTTGCGGAACGGCACCACGTCGGAAACGTAGGCCGCGACCGCGGGCGTTGGCATGGAGGAAATCGCGCCGTAAATCAGCAGCGCAATCGCCATAATCCATGGATTGCCGATAAACGCCAGCAACACCAGCATCACGGCGGAACCGAGGTTGCCGATGACGATCATCGCCGGCCGGCCGAACCGATCGGACAGCGCACCCCCGTACAGGCAGCCGAAAATGCCGCCGAAGCCATACATGGAGACGATCGTGCCGGCAACGCCCGCACTCACGTGCATGTCGGACACGAGATACATGGAAAGAAACGAGGTGACGAAACGGCCCATCCACAAAATAAGCAGCGTGACCCACAGGCCCCAGAACATGATGGGCAGTCCGAAAAACTCTCTCTTCTTTTCCATTCTTTTCATCATACTTGGCCGACCGCCTGCAGCCGAGCCGCTTTTCTGAAGCGCTTTTCCCGAGGCACTTTTCCCGGGGTGCTGGGACAATAGACGGTTATGGGAGCAATGAAAAAAGGACCGACCAAGGGGTCGGGCGGAAAGCATCGTAACGCGCTGAAGGGCAAGGGGCCGACCCCCAAGGCCGAAGATCGCGTATATCACAAGGCTTACAAGGCGAAGAAGGCGGCGGATCGCCGCAAGATGGCCGATCCACGACTGGCCGCACGCCGTCGAGCGGCGAAGTTCACGTCGGAATCCGACGATCTGGTCATCGGTCGTAACGCGGTGCTTGAGGCGCTGCGTTGTGGCGTGCCGGCAACCACGCTGTATGTGGCGGCACGTATCGAGCATGACGATCGCACGCGCGAAATCGTGCGTCTCGCCGGCATCCACGGACTGCATCTGCTGGAAGCCGACAGGCTCGAAATGGACCGTATCGCACGCTCGTCGAACCATCAGGGCGTGGTGCTGAAGGCGCAACCGTTCCAGTATTCCTCGCTGGCAGAGCTCGTGGACCGCGCCGATAAGAAGGCGCGTGCCATGGAAGCAGCCGATTCGGAAAGCGCGCGCATCGCGGCACGTCCGCTGTTCATCGCGCTCGACGGCGTCACCGATCCGCAGAACCTCGGCGCGGTCATCCGTTCCGCGGCCGCATTCGGCGCGAATGGTGTGATTCTGCCGGAGCGCCGTTCCGCTTCGGTCACGGCCGCCGCATGGAAGGTGTCCGCGGGCGCCGCCGCGCACATGCCGGTGGCACGCGTGGTGAATCTGACCAAGGCGATCGAAAGCCTGAAGGAACGTGGCTACTACAGCGTCGGCCTTGACGGCGGCGGTGACGCGCTCGTCGGCGAAACCGGCTTCGAAACCGATCCGCTGGTGGTTGTGCTCGGCTCGGAAGGCAACGGCCTGAGCCGTCTGGTACGAGAGGCGTGCGATTCCATCGCCGGCATTCCGATGTCGAATATGGTCGAATCGCTGAACGCCTCCGTGGCAGCGGGCATCACGTTGTATGCCGTGGCACGCGCCCGTCGCGAGGCCGCAGCAGCCAAGTAATCGTTTATTACGATATTTATGAAAAAGCTCAAGCCTTGTGGCTTGAGCTTTTTCATATGCCATTAACGGCTAATGGCTCCACACCGCAGCGTCCGGATCATCGTCCGGGTTGTAGCCGTCCTCGTCGGTGCCGTAAGTGTATTCGTCATCGATCACGCCGGAATCGGCCTCGGCGTTCAGCGCGTCGACATCCTTCGAATCGAGCTTGTACTGCGGCAGCACGTTCTCCACATAGCTCTTCACGGCTTCGGTCATGGACACGTCGTGGCCGGCCTTCTCCGCAAGGAACCAACGATGGTCGAGTACCTCATGGAAGAACTGCGCCGGCTCGATCTGGGAGCGGTATTCGCGCGGAATCATGCGCACGGTCGGCTCGAACACCTCGCGCATCCAGTCGGTGGCCACGATTTCGAGATCCTCGCCATCACGCCACGTGGAGGTGCGGTAGGCGTCCAGATCGTTGAGCAGACGGCGGGCCTGGTTCTCCTGCACGTCAAGACCGGTCAGTCGCAGCAGCTTGCGGTTGGCGTAGCCGGCGTCCACCACGCGCGGACGCACCAGCACGCGCTTGCCGTCCTCGGCGGTCTTCATTTCCAGCTCGTCCACGTCGAAGCCCAGTTCGTTGAGCTTATTGACGCGCTTTTCGATCTTCCACATCTCGTCCGGGCTGAACTTGTCGGTGTCGGTCAGCGCGCTCCACAGCGAATGGTAGCGGTCCACCAGGCGGTTTCCGATTTCGATTTCGTCCACGTTGCTCGGCAGCAATGCGCCGGAAGACAGATCCATCAGTTCGCCGATGATGTTCGTACGGGCCAAATCCACATCGTATTCACGCTGGCCTTCGGTGAGGTTCACCTGCAGATCGCCGGTTTCGGCGTCCACCAGGAACGCGGAGAAAGCGTCGGCGTCACGCAGGAACAGCACGTTAGACAGGGACACATCGCCCCAATAGAAGCCGGCCAGGTGCAGACGCACCATCAGCACGGCAAGCGCGTCGATGAGTCGTTCGGCGGTGTCGGGACGCAGGTTGCGGGCGAACAGCGCGCGGTACGGCAGCGAGAATTTCAGATGCTTGGTGACCAGGATGGCTTCCAGCGGCTCACCTTGCGCATTATGGCGGCCGGTGACCACGGCGATCGGCTGCACGGTAGGCAGTTCCAGCTTCTGCAGTCGGCGCAGCAGCTCGTATTCGCGTTCCGCCACGTTGCGTGTGATTTCCTTCATGGCGTAGACTTCGTCGCCCACGTGCACGAAACGCACCACGTGCCTGGAGATGCCTCGCGGCAGGTTGACCAGCAGGTCCTCAGGCCATGTTGCCAGCGGCTTCTCCCACGGCAGCGTGAACATCTTCGGATTCGAACTCGCGGCGGTGATCTTCAACGCCTGCGGCTCCGGGCTCTGCGCTGCGGGGTCCTCGGCCTTCACGGAAGTGGCCTTAAGCACACGGGGATCCATCTGTGGCAATTCATGTGATTCCATAGCTCTTCAATTTACCCGCTGACCTACCCACGGCAGGCGGCAAAGGGACTACGAGTGTCACGATGAGAACAGCGGGAAAAGAAAAGCCCCGCACCAACGCGGGGCTTTTCCAACGAGACAATAAGAGAGGAAAGAGAATGTCTCGTTTAATGGTTGACGGACGTTTGCACATCCGCCAAGTATTGGTTCAACCACCCGCCAAGCGTTCCATAAGGAACGCCCGACGGTTGGTTACTCGTTATCGTCTCAGTTCAGACGCAGCTCGGTGGACGGAGCGAACAGGTGCATCTTGGACGGGTCGATCTTGATCTTGACGGTATCGCCGACCTTCGGAAGAGCACGCGGGTTCACGCGGATCGTGGTGAGCTTGTTCTGATCGGACATCATGGTGGACGCCTCAGCAGCGGAGCCATCGGTGATGATGTTGCCGTAGATGTAGCCGTCGGAGCCCAGATCCTCAACGTTCATGACCTTGAGGGAGAAGGCGTTGGCCTCATCCGGGGCAGCCAAGGAGGCGTCTTCCGGACGGAAGCCGACCACAATCTGGCCGTTGTCTTCGGCGGTGAGCTTGTTGACGGCCTCAGTCGGCAGATCCACGGTGTCCTCGCCGATCTTTGCCTTGCCGTTGACCACCGGGTGGGTGTTGATGTTCATCGACGGGGAGCCGATGAAGCCAGCGACGAAGACGTTGGCCGGACGATCGTACAGCTCAGTCGGAGCGCCGACCTGCTGCAGAATGCCGAGCTTGATGACGGCGATACGATCACCCATGGTCAGAGCCTCGGTCTGATCGTGGGTCACGTACAGGGTGGTGACACCCAGCTGACGCTGCAGAGCGGCGATCTGGGTACGGGTCTGCACACGGAGCTTGGCGTCGAGGTTGGACAGCGGCTCATCCATGAGGAAGACCTTCGGCTCACGGACGATTGCACGGCCCATAGCCACGCGCTGACGCTGACCACCAGACAGAGCCTTCGGCTTACGATCGAGGTACTCGGTCAGGTCGAGGATCTCAGCGGCCTTCTCGACGCGCTTGCGGATCTCTTCCTTCGGGGTGCCGGCGATCTTCAGGGCGAAGCCCATGTTGTCGGCGACGGTCATGTGCGGATACAGAGCGTAGTTCTGGAACACCATTGCGATGTCGCGGTCCTTCGGCTGCATCGTGGTGACGTCCTTGCCGCCGATGAGGATGCGTCCCTTGTTGACCTCTTCGAGGCCTGCGAGCATACGCAGGGTCGTAGACTTACCGCAACCAGACGGGCCGACCAGCACCAGGAATTCGCCATCCTTGATGTCGAGGTTCAGATCATCCACAGACGGCTTGTCATTGCCCGGGTAGATACGAGTAACATGGTCGAATACGACTTCTGCCATGATTTGTCATCCTTTCAGAGGCAGGTACGTGCCTCACGATCCGTTGTAAAGGGATTTTTGTTCGGTGCCCATCCTCGCGGCTTACTACTTTGACAAAGCCACAATTCAAAGCGTTTACTTATTTGGTTTGGCGAAGATCTCTTCGTTGAGCCATGACCTACTATACACACCCAAACCGAATCGTCAATGCGTGTCGCGGGTTTTCACCGCTCAAAACAGTCTATTAGGGGGTTATCATCCCCTCAAATCGATGGTTTTTCATCACAATATCCTCATTCCGCGAGAGAATGGACGGTAGTCTGAACGGTGAGACGTGGAGGTTCATCGTGCGCAATATCCGAATCGGAGTCGTCGAGGACGACCCTGCAAGCTGCCAATTGGTACTCGATTACCTCAATCGCTACCAAAGCGAGACCGGCGAGCAATTCACCGTCTCCGTATTCGACGACGGCGCGCGCATCGTGGAAAAATACAGCCCCGTCTACGACATTCTGCTGCTCGATATCGAAATGAAGGAAATGGACGGCATGGAAGCCGCCCGTCGCATCCGCGAGCGCGACGACAAGGTGGTGATCATCTTCATCACGGCCGCGCCGCAATACGCCATCAGCGGATATGAGGTGCGCGCGCTGTCGTACCTGCTCAAGCCGCTGCCGTGGTTCGCGTTCTCGCAGGAACTGAAGAAGTCGATCGACATGGTGCGGCGCAATGACGACGATTCGATGCTTATCGACACCGGCAAAGGGCAGATGCGCCTGAATCTGGCGGATATTCTGTATTTGGAGTCGATTCGGCACACCATCGTCATCCATACGCTTGACGGCAAGCTGTCCATCAACGGCACGCTCAAGGATATGGAAGCTAAGCTTGCCGACTACCATTTCTTCCGCTCGAACTCCTGTTATCTGGTCAATCTCAAGCATGTGACGGGCGTGGCGGATCAGGATTGCATCATGTCGAACGGCGAGCAGCTGCGCGTGAGCCGGCCGCGCAAGAAAGCGTTTCTGACAGCGCTGACCGATTACATGGGCGGCGGCAGATGATCGGGGCGATCGCAGGCATCGCGCATATCGCAAATATCGTGAATATCGCAGATGCCACAAATGCCGCACACATTGTGCACGTGTTGGCGGCGTCGGTACCGTCGACGGTGCCGGTCACCCACACCTTGCCCGACATTCCCCGTTCGTATACCGCCATCTGCGAATGGGCGGCGTGCATGGTGTACATCGCGGTGCTGTACCGACGTGTGCCGTTGCGTCGTTCCATCATCGTCAGCGCGGTCGGTCTACCCGCGATCGTCGCCGTGCAGTATTTCGACGGCAGTATGCCGATCTGGTTTTGGATCGTCGGCATGCTGCTCGCCTTCGGCTGCATGTACCTGACGATTCTGTTCGGTGCCGGCACCGGCAAGCGCGAAGGGCTGTACATCACGGCACGCGCGTTCGTGCTGGCGGAACTGGTGGCGTCGCTGCATTGGCAGATCGTCGCGTTCATCGGCACACATGACGCTCAAGCCACTTCATACGGTGTGCAGGCCATCGTCATGCTCATCGTCATCTACGCGCTGTGTTTCGGCCTGGCATGGCTGGTGGAACGCGGCAATTTCAGCCAAACCACACCCACGCTACCGACCGCCTCCGCGGCAACCGCGACGGTGGCCATCACCATCGTCACCTTCGCCATGAGCAATCTGAGCTTCGTTTCGACCAATACGCCATTCTCCGGTTCGATGGGCCAGGAAATCTTCTATATCCGCACACTGGTGGATTTCTGCGGATTCGCGATTCTATACGCGCAACAGGAGCAGGCTCGGCGCATTGAAGCGAGCGCGGAAATCGCGTCAATCAACGCGCAGCTGGAAAGCCAGCATCAGGAGTACCTGCAGTCGAAGGAGAACATCGAATCGCTTGGTCGGCTTGCGCACGATCTGAAGCATCAGATCGCGGCATTGCGTGCCGAAGTCGATCCTGAGCACGCGGCGGCAGGATTCGAGCAGCTGGAGAAGTCGGTGCAGCGCTACAGCGCCCAGCAGCATACCGGCAATCCCGTGCTCGACGTCATCCTCACCACAAAAGAGCGCACTTGCGCCGATCGTGGCATCACGTTCACCGCCGTGGCGGACGGCTCGCTGCTGGACGGTATGTCGTCGATGGACATCGCATCGCTATTCGGCAACGCGCTCGACAATGCGATTGAAGCGACGTTGAAACTGCCGAATCCGGAACAGCGACTTATCAAACTGGCTTTGTTCGAACAAAATCACTTTATTGTGATTCGCGTTGAGAATTATTACGATTCCCGACTAAGCAAAGACGCCGACGGCAACCTGCGTACCACGAAGCGCGACGACCAGCATCGGCATGGTTTCGGCGTGAAGTCGATTCGGCACATCGCGCAGCAGTATGGCGGCGAAGTGACGATCCGCACCGACAACCACTGGTTCGTGCTGACCGCGCTCATCCCCCGCCGCACCGGCCTCATGGCCATGTAGGAGGGGTACGCAGATTACCGCTTGACGGGGGTACTTGGACGTGGCAAATGCAGGGCGGCTAAGGGGGCGGCCAGGCGGGAGGCGGTGAAGGCGCTGACGGCTACGGCGAAGCCGATGGGGACGAACAGGTTGATCGGGGCATCGGCCAATTCCATCACTAGGCAGATCGCCATCAGCGGAGCCTGCTGCGAGGCGGCGAGCAGCGCGCACGCACCCAGCAGCGCGTACATGCCGATCGAATTCGTATGGAACATCTGCATCCACAGAATGCCCAGCATCGCACCACCGGACGCGCCCAACGCGATGCCCGGCTGCAGCACGCCGCCGGACGCGCCGGAACGGATCGTCAGCAAGGTGACGATCGCCTTGGCCACAAAAGACAGCAGCAGCACCGGGATGACGGCCAGATCGGCCTTCGAGGAGAAACTCAGCTGCGCGGTGGCGCGACCGTTGCCCATGACCTGCGGCACGGCAATCGCCACAACGCCTGTCAATAGGCCAGCAAGCGGCATCATCCACAGAATGCCCGCTCCAGATGGCTTGTTCCGCTCCGCCCACTGGGAGCCGCGGCGGAACAGCGCGCCGGCGACGCCAAGCATCAGGCCGGCAATCAGCGCGAACAGCATGTAATCGGGGGTAAACAGGCCGTCCGCTTTGCCAATCAGGTAGAACACGTGCGTGCCTTTGACCAGGCTCGCCACCCATGAGGCGAGCGCCGAGCAGGCGAACGCGAGCGTGACCGTCTCGAGCGTCACGTCGGCGAGCAGGATCTCCACCGCGAAGAACGTGCCGGCGAGCGGCGCGTTGTAGACTCCCGCGAGACCGGCCGCGGCGGTAATGGCCACCAGCATACGCGTGTCCTTCGCGCCGAGACGCACCCAGCGGGCGAATCGTTGGCCGAACATCGCGCCAAGTTCGCGAGGCGCCACTTCGCGGCCGATCGACATGCCGGTACCGACGATGAAGATCTGCAGCAGCACATGCACGATGGTCTGCCAGACCGGCATGATTGCGCCACCGACGGCTTTCTTGACGGATGGCACTTCTGTGGTACGCGTGCGCAGCAGCCACCACATCACGGCCGCGATGGAGGCGCCGACCGTCACGGAGATCGCACGACGGATGGCGGGCACGTTGAACGGACCGGATTCATGCGCATTCTCGATGTATCCAAGCGCGAAACGTTCGACCTGGTACAGCATGAGCGTCAGCAAACCTGCGGCCGCGCCGATCGCGATGCCGACGACGGCCACCGCCGCGATCAGCGCCGGTATTCTGCCGATTTTCGGCTGCTGTTCCGCCTCGTCCTGCGATTGATCCGACACCATTGCCTCTCTCACGTTGTGTGTACCTCGTCTCCAGTCCGTCTCGTCATACGTGTTACCGCATCACCATCGTTCCACCGACGGCGGATTTATTCGCCAACATCCCCCACCAGAACATGAATTCCAATGTCAGTCACACAACTTGCGTCTGCATAGTGAACGGCCGATCAGGCTCGTCGTCCTCGGCAACAAGGCCGGCCACATCCGCCAAACACCATAAGGCGTACAGCGGCAGATTCATCGGCGGCAAATATATTGGAATATATAGCATTCAAGACACAAGATGCACAAAATAGACAATTTCAAAGGCTTGTTTTTGCACAAAACAGACGATTTCTGCCACAGCCAAAAGCAAGGAACCGGACCTCCACCATACCTTTCACCACCCACTGCCAGTACCGCCGTGGTGCCCGGCGAGGCATTCGGCGAGGAAGGGCAGGGATTCGTGCGATTGTCGTACGCCGGCGATGCGGATGAGTTGCGTAAGGGACTGCGTCGTATGTGCGATTTTGCGGAGAGGAATCGCTGACGCCGTCAGGTGCATGCCCGTCCTTCGTCGCGTTCACCCACTTTATTGTGTATGTTTACGATTTGTATAATCGTAAACATACACAACAAAATCATACGATGAAACGGCGGCACGTTGGACGGGGGATGGACTCCTAGCTATTCGAATGACTAGCCGTGCACAATAGCGCGTGAAGTCGGAGCCCATGACAACATCTACACTGTCATGAGCGCATAGGCAATCCGCCGTTCGACGTACTGACGAAATAGTTGGGATACTTGTCTGAATCGTAGGTTGCACATATGTGCAACTCCTAGACTGTTCGCGCTAGATACAGGCATACAGTATTCGTATCATACGCAACCAAGGTGGTGACATATGCTCAGCGAACCGGTGAAAGCATTATTTGAGTCCAACACCAACGCCCGTCATGCCGGCGACGCAGACAGACTCGCCAAAGAGCATAAGCCGAACGGAGTGCATGTACTGACGGATCTCCCATATGGCATTCCGGACCAACTGCGCAAATTGGACCTGTATCGTCCGGAAACACAACATGAACCTCTTCCGGTCATCATCGACTTCCATGGCGGGGGTCTCTACCATGGCGACAAACAAAATACCATGTGTCGCGATATGTATTTAGCGAAGTATGGGTTCGCCGTGGTCAATGCCAACTATCGGCTGGTCCCGCAAATTGGATTCCAAGGCCAACTACACGATGCGCTTGACGCAATTATCTGGACGAATGAGCACGCGCATGACTATGGCATGGATACGAATGCTCTGTTTCTGATTGGAGATTCCGCGGCCACCCTGCTTATCTTGTACCTCACCGCCGTACTCCATTCACCGGTCGTCGCGTCACAGCTTGGCATGAAGGAAGCCTGCGGAACCGCCCGCATCCTCGCCATTGCAGGATGCAGCGGCATGTATCGCTTCGAGGGAGGCGTGCATGGAACTGCAATGGGATACTATGCGGAAGGCTACTTTCCAACGCTGAAGGAACGAATTCGCATCTCCCCCTATCTTGATGTCGATCGCCTTGTAGTTGATGGCAATCTTCCGCCCTTCTATCTGCAGACCAGCACCGAGGATTATCTCGCGGACAACACTCTGGAATTCGCAAGAATCCTGCAATACCGCCATCATGATTATGAACTGCGATTACTCCCGAAAGGTCTTGACCACGCTCTCGTACACGACTTCGCAGTCAAGGAGGTCGGCCTGGAGCATAATGAGGAATCACAGCAAATCGTAAAAGAGGCGGCGACGTTCTTCAAACGGTACCGCCCAACGACCAGCTAGGAAAGGACGCTATGGAAGAACGGATTCGCTCCACCCGCTCCTCACTGGCAGTATTCGTAGGCTGCTGCGCCATGTCCTTCATCGGCTTCGCTCTCATCACCAACACTTCAGGGCTGTATTTCGACGCCATCAGCCGTGATTTACATGTGGGTCGAGCCAAGGTCAGCCTAACCGTATCGATTCGATTGATTTGCAGTGCCATCTCCATGGCCGCGTTCAGTCGCTTTTCACATCGCATTCGCTTGCGCCCCACACTTATCGGCTGCATTGGTATCTGCGCCGTGGGATTCCTGCTTTGCAGTCGGGCGTATGCCCTCTGGCAGTTCTATCTCGCATTCGCTGTGATGGGACTCGCCTATGTTATTCCGATAACGCTGATGCCACCCATTCTGCTTGCGGCATGGTTTCCCACTCATTTCGGCACGGTCCTTGGCATAACCGGCTGTTTGTCAGGATTGGGAGGAGCCATATTCAATCCTCTGATTTCGCACGTCATCGCGTCATATGGATGGCGATCGGCATATCTACTGACCGGTGCGATGCTGATGGTGCTGCTACTCCCCTGCTCCTACCTGCTTAAACCATATCCACATGGCAAGCTCGACACTGCGTCTGCCCCAAACGCCAAACCTGCGCATGATACACGGACGAAAAGCGGGCATCTCATCGGCATGCTTCGTTCACCGGCGTTTCTGCTGCTGTCAGCCGCCATGATTTTGTTGCAAATCGTATCCGGCATCAATCAGCATATTCCCGCGTACGGGATTTCCATCGGACTCACGCTTACACAGGCCGCTTGGGTGGTCACGGCCCGCATGATTGGAGCCAGCGTCGGCAAACTTGCCATAGGTTCGACGCTGGACCGTGTCAGACCGCAATTCGCAATCACGCTGTTTGCCGCCATCGGAACCACAGGATGGTTCAGTCTGCTTTTCGGAGCCAATATGGAAGTTGCGATCACTGCAAGTTTTCTGGCGGGAATCGGCCAATGCCTGCTCATGATTGCACTTCCCTGGAGCATACGCCGCGTATTCCCGGGAGATGATTATGCCCGCGCGCTGTCCGTCATCAACGCCACCGGCCAGCTGACCGTAGCCATCGCTACCACAGTTCATGGATTGATTTTCGACATGACCGGCGGATATGGAGCGTCATTGACGCTCAACGTGCTGTTGTACGTGCTGGCAGCAATTGCAATCATCACGGTGGCGCACGGGCATACCCAATCCTTCCAGCATCCTAACGGTGATTAGTCCATATCCAATAACAACTCAGCCATTCCCTGATTGGTAGCGAGTGCCGACATCAGTCCACCGACCAAGCATGCGTGCAGTGCCCGCGCACGCCACGTCTCCCAAGCGACTCCAATGACCAATGGAATGTCACGAAACCGTTCGAAATCGATGCTGATGGTGCGCTCACACAGACTGGTTCGCACATGATTGCCATGCATATCGATATGATGTCCGCAAATATGCCCGACCACTCCCTTTTCCTGCAACTCCCGTGCTACTGCAGCGTCTTCGAACGAATGGAAAATCCTCCCAGAATGCCCCTGCCGAATCGCTCCTACACCGACAATGGCGATATCGGCTCGGTTACCCAAAGCCAAAGTCATGGCAATCAGTTTCTCCGAACGCACAGCCTGCGCAACTTCCGCGGATCCCATAATCAACGGTGCAGGAAGCAACGAGTAAGCGCATCCCAGACGTTCTGCCATCATTCGGCAGATTTCCGGAGAATCAGTCAACGAGTTGGCGGAAGACAACGAACCCAGCATCTGAGTCACATGCGCACGAGGGTAGTCAAGGGGAGGCAAAGCTCTGATTGTCGCCGCCATCGGCGTCCCGGTCGATGTAACGATCAACGAATCCGGTTTGAGGTTTTCCACCAGCAGCTGCGCCGCACATTGAGACACTAGCGTCGATGCGATGCTGTCATCGTATGAATATGCGACGCGTACCGTTTTCAACCCGTATTTGTTCCGAAGATTCTCCTCAAGGGATTGCAATCGTTGCAATGGGTGCCCGATGGTAATCTGTACGATTCCGGTTTCCCGTGCTTCGGTGAGCATGCGTGACACCGATGACCGCGAATAGCCGACCTCTCCGGCAATCTGCGATTGATTGAGTCCCTCGTCATAATACATCTGTGATACACGAATCAGCTTTTCGATATGCTGTCTGGTCTGCATCGACGAAAGCGCGGAATCTTTGAACATATGTGCATGTTATCTCCAGTGTCCATACGAACACGCGCGATAAGCATACGTTTTAAGCCCATCATCAACCGATACTCCGGTAAACCAGCAGTGTGGCGAACTGCACATATTCTCATTCACATCCCAATGTCATTTCATCCTCAAATTAGTCTATAACCGGCTCCAGGAAGAACCGGGCCCCGCGTTACCGAAGGATGATCTTCGGGTGACGCGGAAGGAACAGAGGGAGAAAAATACCATGTCGAAAGTATGGCAATACTTGAAGCAGCATGCGTATGGCGCACTCACCATCGTTACGGTGTTGTTGTGCATTCTGGGCAGCTGCATCGCGAATCTGGCACAGACGGATTTCGGCAACGTCACCAAAGAGAATCTGACCATCGAAACATCATCCGGACATAGGCTCGGCATCAACATGCTCAAGCCCAAGACCGCCACCAACGACAAGCCGGCACCCACCATCGTGTTCGCACATGGCGGCAACGGTCTCAAGGAAAAGTGGGATCTATACCAGATCGAATGGGCACGTCGAGGCTTCGTCGTGTTCTCCTTCGATCTTTACGGACACGGCGACTCCGAGATTCTGAACAACACCGAATGGCTGGTCAACGGCCGTGGCCTGTATGACACGGTAAAGTACGCGACCACACTTCCATTCGTGGACAAGGACCAGATCGCCGTATCCGGCCAGTCCCGCGGAGGCAACACCATTCACGAGACGATCCTTCTTGACAACAAGGCCAAGAAGCAGCTGATCAAGGCCGTGCTGTACGTCAGCCGCGACGCCGTCTACAAAGACAACGAAACTCAGTCGTTCGGCTATGTGCCAGGCAAGACCACTTCAGCCCAGGCCGCCTCCAAGAATAACGGCGAGTACTTTAATTATTACGGCAATCGCAATGTAGGCATCATCGCCGGCAAATTCGACCAGTACTCCTTCAAGGAGACCGACAAGACGACCGGCAAGATGCTGCCGAATCCGGACTATCTCAAGCACAATAACGCCAAATCGTTCCTGAACTTCGGCATCACGCCTGACTCTTCGACTGCGGACGGCGTCAGCGGCAAGTACTATACGAAGAAGGTCGATGGCAAGGAAGCATTCCGTGTCATCTATCTGGAAAACGGCTTCCACACTTCGCAGCTCTTCCAGTCGTCTTCTACCGCAGCTGCCATGGAGTTCATGGTCAAAGCCTTCAATATGAACACCTCGTTGCAGTCGGGCGACCAGATCTACCAGTGGCGTATGATCGGCAGCACCATCGGTTTCATCGGCATGTTCATGTTCGCCGTGTTCTTCGCTCTGTGGCTCTCCCAGATGCCGCTCTTCAGGGGAACTTCTCGTGGCAATGCCGTCATGCGTATCGCGGAATCGCATCCGGGAACCAAGGCTTGGGCATGGGGCTGCCTTATCGTCAACACCCTGTTCGCCACCGTCAGCACGTTGTTCCTGTACTACAACGGCGTCGACACCCATATCGGCACATTCTTCAGGCAGGGGCAGGCACTGTTCGCAGGCTCCATGCTGGCGATTTCCTCTGTGTTCACCGCCATTGTCACCTACATCTGGTACCGCTGCTTCGCTAAGAAGAATGGTATGAACATCGATGAAATCGATTTGAAGACATCTGCTTTCAGCGTGTTCAAGACCATCATGCTGGCTCTCACCGTCACCGGCGGCACTCTGCTGTTGGTCTGGGGAGCGCAGTACTTCTTCAAGACGAACTTCTCGTTCCTGTACTGGGGCATCATGCCATTCGGCTCCTTCAAGATCGTGGACATGCTTAAGGTACTCCCGATCTTCCTGATTGGCTACGTGATTTCCTCCATCTTCATCAACTGCATGAACTACAACACTTCCTATGGCAAGAACAAGATCGTGAACATCCTGGTACTCGCTCTCGTCACCGCCGCCGTGCCGGCACTGGTGTCCGGCGCAGGCTGGGCCAAGTTCATGCTCACCGGTGTCAATGACCTGTTCGGTGCGGCCTACACCCGCATTCCGGACAGCATGTTCCTCACCGTATTCCTGCTGTTTATCACTCCGCTGACGGCTCGCGGCATCTATTCCAAGACCCGCAATCCGTACCTCGGTGGCATCATCAACGCGATTTTGGCCATGGTAATCACCTGCGTGAATTGCCAGGTCGTTTTCCCGGCCTGATCGCTAGATAGCACGGCATGACAAAGGGTGGTGGCTCATCGACTGAGTCACCACCCTTCTTATTTGCAAGGTACGCTACGCCTTCCAACGACATCAGGCGCGAAGCAGGCATGGAAAACCCGCCCGGAAAATCCGGGCGGGCAGGAAGAAAGGAATTCAGAATAGGGCTACTTGGCGGCCTCCTCGCTCTTGGCCGTCTCCTTGGACCCGCTCTTCGGCATGACCCAGAACTTGAGCAGCGGATAGCTGACGATCACGGCAAGCAAGGTGTTGACCACGGATGCGATCGTGCCTGCGATGCCGGCGTTCATGCCCCATCCCTGGCACAGACCGGTCACGTAGCCCGGCAGCACAAGGTTCACCACCACGATGATCACGGCGAGGATCACATACTTCCAAGCGGCGTCCTTGAAGCTGGAGTCGGACTTGAACACCCACTTCATCTGCACGAAGAAGTTCACCACCTGCGCAAGCACCTCGGCCAGCAGGAAGGTGAGGAATCCGCCCAGGCCGTTGCCCTTGGTGTCATAGTTGAAGATCAGGAAGTGGAACGGCTGCGTGAGCCCCAAGCCGGAGATGAAGATGGCGGTACCGATCCACGTCACCACGAAGCGGGTGATGGTGGAGATGTTCGACAGCACGTTGAACAGGATGAACTCCCAGATGTTCGGATGATCCTTGATCCACTGGCGGATCGGGCCGACCTTCTTCTCGCCGGCACCGGTTTCAGCCGGCTTCGCAGCATTGTTGTCAGTCATGGTTCAGCTCCTTTGCAGTGTGCTTGTTTGCGGATTGGTTGCGGAAGAAGCCGGCGATCACGCCGCCCAATCCGCGGAAGGTATGGCCGTTCGCGATCTTCACGATGGCGTCGACCATCGCCGAATCGACCATGCCCTGGGTCATCTTGCTCATGGCGCGAGGCGGCATATTCAGAATGAACAGGGTGTTCAGATCCGGCGAACCGGTCTTCTGGCGAATCTTCGCTTCGCGCTTGGTCAGCGTCCTGGCAACAGTGCGCGCCGCGAATCCCTTGGAATCCACCCACGACATGATCGGATCGTTGACACCGAACGTCGTCGGCTTGCCGGGGGCAAGCACCTCATGGCCGAACAGCACGGCCATTTCGGCGTCGGTCACATCCTTGACCCGGCCGGTCAGATAGTGGCCGAGCGCGGGATCGGCGGCGCAATCGGCGGTCGTGCAATCGCCGGCCACGGTGTGAGGAATCGCAAGCGGCAAATGCTCCGCATTGTCGCCGACCAGCAGCGTCCATTCGCCGCTTTCCGTCTTCCATGCATTGGCGGCAACATCGAAATGGCGGAACGTGTAGCGGTCGAAATCGATGTGCACGCTCTTGCTTTCATGCGCTGCCAGCTCGACCTTGATGAAGCCCTTCAGCTCGCGGTCGGGATGGAGCACGCCGCCCTGCGGCGCGCGCACATACAACTGGGCCACGGTGGAGCCGGCGACATCGGAATCATTGGTGACGACGAAATCCACACCGGTCGCGGTGGCGGTGATCGCGCTGTACGTGAACGTGGAGTAGCTCAGACCGTAGCCGAACGGGAAACGTACGGGCACGCCCACGGTCTCGTAATAGCGGTAGCCGACGAACGGGCCCTCGCGGTAGATCGCGTCACGTCCGATGGCCGGATACCAGCCGGAGCTTGGGCAATCCTCGTATTGCATCGGCCAGGTTTCGGCCAAATGTCCGGATGGGTTGACTTCGCCGGTCAGCGCGCGCACGGTGGCGGACGCGCCGGCCTGGCCGGACAATCCTACGTACAACATGGCCGCAACATCGTTGAACCACGGCAATTCCACCGGGGAACCGGCGACGAGCACGATCACCACCGGTTTGCCGGTCTTCGCCAACGCCGTTACGAGATCGTTCTGCGCCTGCGGAATCGCCATGGTGGAGCGGTCGAGGCCTTCGGATTCGCTGCGTTCGTCGAGGCCAACGACGGCCAACACCACATCCACGGCGTCCTTCTTGGCGAGCGCGACGGCGTCGTTCAGCAGCACCTCATCCGGCTTGCCTTGGCGGTCGTAACCCTGCTCGTAGCCGGCCAATACCAATCCTTCGGCGTTCTTGACCTCGTCGAGGATGTTCTCCTCCTTGGTGGCGTTCACCTTGGATGAGCCGGAACCCTGATAGCGTGCGGTCGCGGCCATATCTCCGATGACGGCCACGCGAGTGCCCGGCTTGAGCGGCAGCGTGGCGGCGTCGTTCTTCAGCAGCACGCTGGAATGTTCCGCGACCGTTCTGGCGATATCGTGGTGCGCCTTCGCGATGTCGTCCGACAGCAGATCGTCGCGGCCGACGCCGACGAGCTTGGTCGCCGCCGCGATTTTGGCGACTTCCGCGGCACGCTTGTTGATGTCCGCCTCGGCGAGCGTGCCCGCTTTGACCGCGCCTTCCAGCTCGCGCACGGAGGTGAAACCTGGCGACGGCATTTCCAGCGAGCCGCCGGCTTTGACGGCTGCGACTGCGGAGTTGGAGCCGCCCCAATCGGAGACGACCATGCCGTCGAAGCCCCATTCGTCGCGCAGGATCTCCTGCAGCAGATGCTTGTTTTCGTGGGCGTAGACGCCGTTGACCTCGTTGTAGGAGGTCATGATGCTCATCGGCTTGGCCTCGCGCACGGCGATTTCAAAACCGGTCAGATACAATTCGCGCATGGTACGTTCGTCCACCACGGAGTTGCTGGCCTGGCGGCGCAGCTCCTGACTGTTGACCGCGAAATGCTTCGGGCATGCGGAGACGCCGTTGCTCTGGATGCCGCGAATGAGGCCGGCGGCCATACGGCCGGCGACGATCGGATCTTCCGAATAGTACTCGAAGTTGCGTCCGCACAGCGGGTTGCGTTTGATGTTCATGCCCGGGCCAAGCAGCACGTTCACGTCGAGATCGTGAGCTTCCTTGCCGAGCGCCTCGCCCATCTCTTCGGCGAGCGCCGGATCCCAGGTGTTGGCCACGGTGCAGGCGGTCGGGAAGCAGGTGGCCGGCTTGGATGCGCCGATGCCGAGGTGGTCGCCTTCGCCAAGCTGCCTGCGCACGCCGTGTGGACCGTCGCTCATGACGAAGCCGGGAATGTCGGCGCGATCGTTGCCGCGCGAATCCCATTCGGATCCGCCGGACAGCATCGCCGCCTTTTCAACGATCGAAAGATCTTCAAGTTCCATGGGTTCTCCCTCGCACTAGGTGTTGCCAAAACCCGCTTTGCCGAGCCTGCCCTGTCCGCTCTGCCCGGCTGCGCTGTTTTCTTGCGATTTCCCGCTGCCGTACCGCGCTGCATCGCACCGTGCCGCACGCGGGATTTCGCTGCTAGTTTGATTGAACCAGCTTTTGCGATGCCGTCACCGCCGTATTACACAACCTGTCGTTTTGCTCGCACAATCGGCATATGGGCGCGGTGAAGAGGGTATGCGGTGGCGCAGAACGCGCATAAAATCGCATCGTTCCATTTTGCAATCGCTGGCAAGCGTTTCGATATGGGCATATCGTTGCAATTTCAAGCGACTCGCCGATATTGATACCTTTTTGCGCAAGCGCTATCATACTTAACGAAAGTAAGTTTTGCTAACTTTTCTTCAATGCGGAACATGCTTTGATCACTCAACGCGGAGAGCGATGTTTCGCAGCGCACAGAAAGGATAATGAGATGCGCGACCAGCAAAGCAGCGACACGAGCATCGCCCTGGACGCCAATACGGACGTCCAGCATCGTCACGATGACCCACAACTACAATCTCGTGTTCCCCACCGCCATCGTCATCGCACTGTGCGCTGGCGCGTCGGTCTTGACCATCAAGCGCATCAAGTAATTCAAACGGGACCGTGCCGTCGCATATGATGGCACGGTTCCAATCCAGTTATCCCGATTTTTTCCACACTCAAAGGAGCCCCACATGGTAGACAGCACACTGTTCTCGCTGGCCACGCTCAACGCCCATCCGGCAATGAATCCGGATTCGGTGATCCAGGGCGATCATTGGCGCATCGGCCTCATCACGGACGCGCTCGTCCGTTTCGAATGGTCCGACAGCGGCCGTTTCGTGGATGACGCCACGCAGATGGCGATGGTCCGTGATTTCGGCGAAAAGCCTGAATTCACCGTCGCCGAACGTAATGGCTGGCTGGAGATCGACACCCCGTCGCTGCATATCTCCTACAACCAGCGCAAGTTCTCTCCGGAAGGCCTGTACGCAACCGTCAAGCACGTCAACGCCATCGAAAACACTTGGCATTACGGCGACGTGCAGCGCAGGAACCTCGGCGGCACCTACCGTACGCTCGACGAGGCGAACGGCCGCATCCCCGTCGATCCGGGCGTCAACAGCACCGACGGTTGGGCGATCATCGACGATTCCAAGTCGAACGTGATCCGCGAAACCGCCGAAGTGAACGGCAACCACAACGATTTCGGCACGTGGGTGACCCCGAAGGAAGAGCCGACCACCGACCTGTACCTGTTCGGCTACGGCCACCGCTACCGTGAGGCCGTGCACGCCCTGTACCGCCTGACCGGCCCGACCCCGCTGCTGCCGCGCTTCGTGCTGGGCAACTGGTGGAGCCGCTACCACCGCTATACCGAAACCGAATACCGTCAGCTCGTCGAACGTTTCGAAAAGGAAGGCATCCCGTTCACCACGGCCGTCATCGATATGGACTGGCACCTGGTTGACGACGTCGACCCGAAGTACGGCTCCGGCTGGACCGGCTACACGTGGAACAAGGACTTCTTCCCGGATCCGAAGCGCTTCCTCAACTGGCTGCACGAGCATGGCATGAAGGCCACGCTCAACGTCCACCCGAGGGACGGCGTGCGCGCGTTCGAAGAGCTGTATCCGCAGGTCGCCAAGGCCATGAACATCGATCCGGAAAGCGGCGAGGCCGTGCAGTTCGACCTGACCGATCCAAAGTTCATGGAGGTCTACTTCGACCAGCTCCACCACCCGATGGAGGAAGATGGCGTCGACTTCTGGTGGATTGACTGGCAGCAGGGCGGCCTGACGCGGCAGCCGGGCCTCGACCCGCTGTGGGGCCTGAACCACCTGCATTACCTCGATTCCGCCCGCAACGACGGCAGCGACTACAGCGAACGCAACCCGCGCCCGCTCACCTTCTCGCGTTACGCCGGCCCGGGCTCGCACCGCTACCCGATCGGCTTCTCCGGCGACACCGTCGTGACGTGGGAGTCGCTGAAGTTCCAGCCGGAATTCACCGCCTGCGCTTCCAACATCGGCTACGGCTGGTGGAGCCACGACATCGGCGGCCACATGTTCGGCTACCGTGACGAGGAGCTGGAGGTCCGCTGGTACCAGCTGGGCGCGTTCAGCCCGATCAACCGTCTGCATTCCACCGATTCGCCGTTCAACGGCAAGGAGCCGTGGAACTTCCACGGCGATGCGGAACGTGCGATGACGTCCGCGCTGCGCCTGCGCCATGCGATGATTCCGTACCTGTACACGATGAACCGTCGCGCCGCATTCGACAACGAGCCGCTCGTGCAGCCGCTGTACTGGGACTATCCGGAAATCGAAGCCGCATACAAGCTCACCGACGAATTCCGTTTCGGCACCGAGCTGCTGGTCGCGCCGATCGTCGATCCAGCCGAGCGTTCCGTGCAGCGTGCGAAGGCCGACGTGTGGCTGCCGCAGGGCGAATGGTTCGATTTCTTCGACGGTCGCCATTACACGTCTCGTCCGGCCGAAGGCCGCCGTCTGGAGGCTTGGCGCGATCTCGACCGCATGCCGGTGTTCGCCAAGCCCGGCGCGATCGTGCCGCTGCAGATGCCCGCCGAGGGTGAGGCGCTCAACTCCGTGGCCAACCCGCGCGCACTGCAGGTAGTGGTGTTCCCGGGTGCCGAAAACAGCTTCACGCTGTGGGAGGATGACGGTGCCGCACAGAGCAAGGATCGTTGGGCATCCACCGAAATGGCGCTGCGTTTTGAGGGCGATTCCGCACAGTTCTCGATCGCCCCTGCGGAAGGCGCGACGGACGTCATTCCAGCTTCCCGCGATTGGACGGTCACGTTCCGTGGCATCGCTCCGGAAGCGATGCGCGCCGTTCGTGCGACCGTCGACGGCTCTGCCGCCGCTCCGGAAGTCGCGTACGATGCGGAGACGCTGAGCCTGACCGTCACGCTGCGTGACGTGCCGACGAGCGCCGCAATCGCCATCGATTTCGCCGACGGTCTTGCCGTTGCGGACGATCCGGTTGAAGCCGACGCGTTCGCCGTGCTGAAGGATGCGCAGATGCTGTACATGACCAAGGAGCACGCATACCGCGCGATCCGCGAGCTGGGCAAGGATGCGCTGCCGGCACTGAGCACGCTGGAGGATCTGCACGGCGTTGGCGCGCAGACCAAGCACCAGTCCCACATGCCGCAGCCGGTCATCCAGGCCCTGGCCGAAGTGCTGACCCGTAACTGACCTCATCGCAATAATTCAAAATAAAACGCGTGCGCGTCCGGATGGTTTCCGCCCGGACGCACACGCGTTTTGTTTTATGTACGAAATTAGTATGACTCGACATTCCGCACGCAGGTTTTCGCCGCTAGTTTGATTGAACCAGCTTTTGTCACACCACCACTGCCGTATTACACAACCTGTCGTTTTGCACGCAAAATCGGATATCCCCAAACTGATTTCAGAATCAAAGGAACTCACATGGCAGATAGCACTCTGTTTGGAATTGGCATCTGGTCGACGACGTCGACCCAGCGTACGATTTTACCGCTCCCCCGCGCTTTCGCATGCGTTCCATACACACCACACGGCGTAGGAAATGAGTGGGCATATGGTGGCGGAAATAATCACGTCGGTCGGATAGTGCAAGCCGAGCAGTAGTCGCGAACAGGCAACCGCCACGACAAGCGCGACAGCGCCAATGATCGCCCTGCGGAGGAATACCCGTCTTCGGTTTGCACGCCCGTCATCTTCTCCGTCGGGGAAGCATTTGCGCGCGAAATTACGTACGGTAAGAATCATCATGACCGATACGATCACCGCGGCCGCCGTGTGGCCACTCGGAAAACTTGGATCGCCAGGCAACAGACCACTGCCGGCGGACGTGACCGGACGGGGACGTTCGACCAGCCATTTGACGCCGGTCACGTACAGTATTGGCGCCGCCGACACGACGACATCGCGGATGACGACGCGCCTGCTGCCGGTAATACGCAAATCGACAGCGGCAAGCGCGGCGACGATTGCGATGCAGCCTACCGTTGAAAATAGGTACGCAAGTACCGTGGAGCAGTCGCGCAACCCTTCTGGCAGCGTCGCTAAAGTCTGCAAAATATTGGTTTCACGCGTTGTTGCGATTGCCGAATTGCGCAGTGCGACGCCAATCATAGGCACAATGCCGCACAATATGGCGGTTGCGATTACCACAGCCGCCGCTCTCGCGATCCTTCTGTTCTTCATATGCATAATTCCAGTTAAGCATAGTTCACCGTGCCGTTGCCATGTGTTCACATCCGGTGTATCCCCGAAAAACGACGGATTGTCCTTCAAGGCACTTCCACGGCTTCCCCGACACGCACGCCACGAACGGCCGTGCAACGCAAATATGGCATACCCGCACAGAAAATACCGGAACGATGCGAGAATCGAAGTTGGCGTTCAAAAAGAAAGGCAAGAAATATGACCGAACCGACAGCACTGACCATACGCCATATGAAAATCGAGGATTATCCGCTGGTATACGGGTTGTGGACGCGATGCACCGGTTTCACCATGAGGGACATCGACGATTCCGAGGATGCGATAAAAACGTTCCTCAAACGCAATCCCGACACCTGTTTCGTAGCCGAAGACGATGGCGGAAGGATTATTGGAGCGATTCTTGCCGGTCACGATAGCAGACGGTCGCGCATCTACCACACGGCGGTCGATCCCGACGCGCGCGGTATGGGCATTGGCTCGCTTTTGGTGGGCCGAGTGGTTGAAGCGCTTCGTGCGATCGGCCTGCCGAAAGTCGCCGTCGGTGTGCCCGCAGACAACGATGCCGGCAACGATTTCTGGGAGCATCAGGGGTTTGCGGTCCGTGACGATTTGGTCTATCGGGAACTACCTCTCTAATACAAGCCGTCCGACAACGAACCGTCCAATACGCTCGCACTTTGTCTCTATAAGCCCGGTTCCGCACTTGCAGCCCGCAACAAATATGTTCTGTATATCAAACGTGTTCAAAGACCATGCAATGGAATATCAGACGGAGGAAGACCCGTTCGGAGCGCTTAAGAGAGACGAGCTGCTGTGACGAATTGCGATACGGCGATGTGGCCATGGCTGACCTTGTCATCGTTTTCTCTGAAACATCCGGCATCCTCATCTCACACTTTTATGAGCGAGTTTTTGCCCTTCCGTAACATTTCATGAGGGAGAGCCACCCTTCCATGGCCACCTGCGCACCCTATGCACCCCTTAAAAACGGCGCCATTCCGCCATGAAATCACCCCCTTCATCCAAGCATGGCATTGCGCACCCCGTCAAAACATGGCCGTCATCCCTGGTTTCCCGATTTCCGCACTTTTCCGGATACCGAGCGGCACTGTTCCGACCGCGCGACTGCATCAAACGCCGATTCCGACGATTCTACAGATTAACGGTAAAACGTCGCGCGGCGACCCGGCCGGCTTGCGGAATGGAGGTCAGGCTTATTCCGCGGCGCCCTTCAACAGCATCGCGCCAATGCCCTCACCTTGGTGACGCAGGTCTATGGCGAGCCTGCCGTCCCCATCCATGGTCACAATGGTCCGCACGGCCGATCCTTCGCCAAACGCCGGCGACATATGAACATATTTTTAGGAAACGACTGTTCAGCGCTTGCCATCCGCTTCATTCAGATACCGATATACAGTGGATTGCCCAACGCCCATCATCACCGCAATTTGACCGACCGTACCATTACCCGTCAAAGGCATGGAGTTTCGGAACGTTGATTACGGGACGGGTTTTGAGACACTTTCCGCCGGAGTGTCGGAGACAACTCCCCAGTCCGGTTTACGCTCCGAAAACGTCCGTTTTCGAAATGGTCCAAGACGCATTCCGATGGTCCTAGTCGGATTCACCAAGTGTTGCATGTTGCATTCGGTACAACATTTAAGAATTCACAGGACCACACTCATCCAACAACGAACCGATTTCGCGACATGGCGACATGACAACAGATAACGCCCAGACACCGCGCGACCGGTCTCATTCCCATCACCCGGCCACGTCAAACCGTCGTCGTTCCACGAAGACAGCCGGACCCGCAACCCTTCGTCGGACTCCACGTCCACCTGGCAAGGAGCCAGCCGGTTCCATAATCCTCATCATCAAGACGCTAGACTGTCTTACAAACCGGAAAATCATACCGTCCGGCGGCAATCGGGAATGGAAAGGCGATGGCAATGACGCGCATCGAAGACGGAATCCAGGATACGGAACCGATCCGGTTCCTCGAACTATTGGGACTCGACGAAGAGGACCTAGCCGGCTATAGCATTCGTCTGAATGGCAGCAACCCGGAATGGGGCAAATGGAGTGATCTTCCCGACGCCTACTATTTCTCCTATGATGACCTGATGAAGTGGATTTTCACGAAGAAATGGCCAGATAAGGATAAGGCAACAGCGCAGATTCACACACGTAAAGTCCTCCAGTTCATTCAGCTCAAGCCAGAGAATCCCCACCCCACACAATGGCTGTTCGTCGGAGCCTACGACGTCCTCGACGAGTACACGGAGAACGACGGCAAGATTCTATACCGTTACAATGAGATCCCGGAATACGCCTCGCTAAAGGCCAGGGCGGTAGTGTACTACAAAAGAGATCCGGGTTACACGGGAGTCGTCTTTAACCTGTCCAACAATGAAGAACGACGCCGGGATTTTCTCAAGACGATGACCCTTGAGAAAATCGCTCAATCCCCCGTATCCGCGTTACCGTTCTCTGGATACGAGAACGTTCGGTTGACGCACCGGCAGCTCGTGGCGGCCGTGAACAACGAGGAATGGCGGGCGGCCCTCGGCAGCGTCCAGGCGGTCTATCTGCAGACCGATAGACGAACGGGATGGCATTACGTGGGGTCCGCCTACTCACGGAAAGGAGCCTCGCACGGTCTGCTGTCGCGTTGGAAGGAATACGCGTCCGGAGACCACTCCGGGGGAAACAAGCAGCTCAGAAACCTCGGCGCCGGATACATCGAGAAGAACTTCCAGTACTCGATCCTGGAGATCTTCGACATGAACAAGTCACCCAAAGAGATCATCGACCGCGAACACTGGTGGATGGACACCCTCGGATCCGTCCGTAGAAACAACGACGAAGTACCCCACGGATACAATTCCGTCGCCGAACGAGAGAACTCCGACCAACACGAATGATCCTGTGGGTAGCTCCTACCGGCTGAGGCTCGCGGTGCCGGCCGTGACCTCGCCGAGGGTGGGAAGCGGCACGCTCGCCGAAATAGGCGACCGTGTTCTTCGAATCGTCATGTTCGAGGTCCTTCCCGCACCACGGCCCGTATTTATCGCCCGCGGCGCATCCAAGGGATTCCTGTCTAAATTCCGACATATCCGAAATGATTACGGACTGTCAATCTGAAAAAGCAAAGCCCATCCCCTGGTCGAGAAACCTTCGAACGAATACGGATATCCGTTTCCAAGACGCGCAAGGACACGTTCCGCCGGACATCATTTCGGTTCGCTAAGCGTTTTATGTAACGCTGGTGCAAACACTTAAGAATTCGGCCGCCATCCGCGTGGAGATGCATTCCATCCTCCGTCCGGCTTGGAATACGCATCAAGTCATTCCATTGTGGCTAGACATCCAGCGAATCGGGTCAGACCGAGTTCGCGCAGGCGTCCAGCACGCCCCTCCCCGCCGGCCCGCCATAACCCGGCTATTTTCTCGAGTTGAAACGCACTTGGCCGACAGGGCCACTCGGGAAAGGCAAGGAATGACGAAACCGGCGTCGATACAGCAACGTATCAGGAGACGCTTGACACGTTAAGGGAGATGCGACCTTACGGGAACAGCAGTGCTGCGTTTTCGGCGTATGCCAGCCGCGAGCATCGGCCGCCGGACGGACATGTTCTTCCAGATCGAGGGCTATACCCGTTTTCTATTGAATCCGCCAAATCAAACGAAAGGGCGCACGTTTCAAAACGTGCGCCCTTTCATGTAATGGATGGAGAGGAAACGGCTTCTATCTGGCCATGACCCCCGTTCTCGCGATTGATCCCAGCCAGTCCAGGGATGGCTTCGGATGGCGTTCGAAGGTGTCCCTGTCCCAGGAGGCCAGGCCGAACGTCGGGGTGAACGAGCCCCATTCGTAGTTGTCGAGCAGGGACCAGTGGAGGTATCCCCTCACGTCGATGCCGTCGTCCATCGCGTCGTGCATGCCGGCTATGGCGCCGAAGGTGTAGTCGATTCTCCGGCGGTCATCGGCAGTGGCGATGCCATTTTCGGTGACGATTATCGGCGTGCGTTTGGCGACGTTCCAAGTATGGCGGATGGCGATGCCCAGCGCCGGCGGGAAGTACTCCCAGCCGGTGAGGGTGCGTTCCGCGTCCTCGGGGATCGGTACGGGGCCATCCTTGCCGATGAAGGTCCTCAGATAGGCCTGCACCCCAATGAAGTCATCCCCGGCCGCGGCCTCGGTGAAGTAGTCCTCGCGCGGGTACTGGTATTCCTCCATCTCCCGTTCGCATCCGGGCATGGCGTGGAACGCCTGGCAGGCGATGGTCCACCCGGACTTGATACGCGGGTTCTCGGACAGTATTTCCCTGGCTTTCCTGTGCGCTTTGACGAGCGTGGCGGAGATGTCCGGATCGGGCGCGGGCAGCGAGGCGGCCACGAAGTCGCTGCCTTCGGTTCCGCCACGGGTCAGCGCGACCATGTTCGGCTCGTTAATGGTGCAGACCCAGGTGACGTCGTGGAGGATCGGCATCACGTACCGCACGTACCGGGCGAAGTAGTCGACGGCATCGGCGTTGAGCCATCCGCCCTTGGTGGCGAGCCACAGCGGCAGTGTCATGTGGTTCAGCGTGACCATGGGCTCGACGCCGTTCTCGTGGCACGCGTCGATCATTTGGCGGTAGTGCAGCAGCTGCGCTTTGGAGAAGCAGCCCTCCGCGGGCTCGATGCGGGCCCATTCGATGGAGAAGCGGTACATGCCCAATCCGGCGTCGGCGAGCATTCTGATGTCCTCGCCGTAGCGGTGGTAGCTGTCGGCCGCGTCTCCCGACGGTTCGCTGAGATCCGTGCGTTCGGCATGCTCCCTGGCCCACCAGTCGCTCGCGACGTTGTTCCCTTCGATCTGGTGCGCGGCCGTGGACGCGCCCCAGATGAATTCCGGCGGGAATTCGTATTGTTCTTTCATGACATGTCTTTCTATTTGATGCCCGTTCCGGCGACGCCCTGGATGAAGTAGCGCTGCAGGAATACGAACAGGAGGAGGATCGGGGTGACCACCAGTACCGCTCCGGCGAGCAGGACGCTGTAGTTCGTGGCGTTCTGGCCGGTGGAGTAGAGGGACAGTGCCACGGGCAGCGTGTACTTCTCCTCGGTCTGGGCCGCGACCAACGGCCACAGGAAGTTGTTCCAGGAGGACAGGAACGTGAGGATGGACAGCGTCGCCAGCGGCGGCCCGCACTGGGGCAGGACGATCTGGAAGAATATGCGCAGCTCACCGGCGCCGTCGACCCTCGCGGCCTCCATCAGCGCGTCGGGGATTCCGGAGATGAACTGTCTCATCAGGAAGACTCCGATGGGCTGGCACAGGAACGGCAGGATGAGCGCCGCGTAGGAGTTCGCGAGTCCCATGTTCGAGATGATCACGAACAGGGGGACGAACGTGGCCACGCTCGGAACCATGAGCGTCACCATGACGGCGCCGAACAAGATGTTCTTGCCGGCGAAGTCCATCTTCGCCAGGGCGTATCCGACCATGGAGCAGAGCACCATGTTCCCGAGGACGGTGATCACGGCGACGACCATGCTGTTGGTGAAGTAGGTGCCGAAGTTCAGTTCCCCGAACCATTTCGCGAAGTTTGCGAGCGAGGCGTGCTCGGGCAGGAGCTTCGGCGGTTTGGCGAGGATCTCCCTCTGGGTCTTCAACGAGCCCAGCGCCATCCACAGGAACGGGAAGATCCAGAAGACTCCGATCACCGCGAGGACGCAGTAGGAGAGTCCACGCCCCTTGACGAATCGGCGCCAGAGCGACTGCTTGTTGCTTTGCGGCCTCGAGGCCGCGACTGTCGTGGCTGTCATCTCAATCCTCCTTGAGAATGCGGAACTGGAGCACGCTGACCAGCGCGATGATGATGAACAGCACCCAGCTGGCTGCGGAAGCGATTCCGTACTGTCCGAAACCGAACTTCTGGTACACGTAGTACGCGGCGGAGAGTGTCGAGTCGAGCGGCCCTCCCTGGGTCATCACGAAGGATTCCTCGAAGAACTGCAGGTAGGCGACGGAAAGGAGCACGGCTCCCAGCAGCAGCGTGGGCTTGAGCAGCGGAAGCGTGATGCTGCGGAAGGTGCGCCATTTGCCCGCGCCGTCGATGGCCGCGGCCTCCTTCAGCTCCTCAGGGATGGCCTGCAGGCCGGCGAGGAAGATGATCATCAGCGTTCCCATGTTGCGCCAGATGGTCATGACCATCAGCGCGGGCAGTGCGTAGCGGGTGTCGTGCAGCCAGTCCGGTCCGGCAATGCCGAAGACGGCCAAGAGCGAGTTGAGCAGGCCGTCCTTCTGGAGGATGTACCTCCACACGACGGAGACTGCGACCACACTGGCGACAACCGGCGCGTAGAACACGGCCCTGAAGAACGCGTTGAGGTGCTTGGATCCCTTGTTGAGGGCCACCGCGAATGCGAGGGCGATCGCCATGGTGATCGGCAGGCCGACAAGCACGAAGATTCCGGTGACGCCCAACGCGTGCAGGAAACGGTGGTCGTGGAACAGGGTGATGTACTGGTCCAGTCCGACGAAGTTGACGTTGAACGGGGTGCGAAGGTCCTTGGAGGTGATGTCGGTGAAGGACATCGCCATCGAGGACAGGAGGGGAATCAGCATGAATACGCAGAACACGACTGCGAAAGGCAAGGCAAATCCCCATGCGAGAATCGTACGGCGGCGGCGGAGGACGTTGCCCGAGCCCTCCGTCTTCGTCTTTCTTGTCCCGAGGCTCATGGGATCAGTTTCCCGTTCCGATGGAGTCGGCTTCGGACTGCAGGTTCTTCAAGCCCTCGTCAACGGAGACCTGTCCCTTGTTTATCTGCTCGAGGATGCGGTCAGCAGCGGAGGACACCTGGGCCCAGGTGGACAGCGCCGGCGGAGCCATGGTGTTCTTCAGCTGGTCGCCGAATGCCGAAAGCTTGTCGTTGCCGGAGAGCGCGTCCTCATCCCATGCCTTCTGAGAGGCGGGCAGGTCGGAGGACTTCTTGTACCATTCGACCTGCACCTCGGGCTTGCTTGCCCACTGGATGAACTTCCATGCGGACTGCTTGTTCTTGGAGTCCTTGAACGTCACGAGGTTGCTGCCGCCGACGAAGGACGTGGCAGGACCCGAGGATTCGTTCATCGACGGCAGAATCACGGTGGCGTACTTGGATTCGAAGCCATCGCCGCCCAATTCGTTGATCTGGCTGACGGCGGTCGGCCCCTGCAGCATCATCGGAGTGTCACCGGACACGAAGTTCGCTATGTCGGCACCGGAGCTTACGTCGGCGTTGACGTTCGCGACGCCGTCCTTGTAGAGACTGGTGGTAAAGTTCAGTCCCTTCTTTATGCCAGTATCTTCGAAAGTCCATTTCGTCTGTTCCTTGTTAGTCAAGGACGCCCCGGCCGAGTAGGAGAACGGCAAAGTTCCGAGGAACGCGTCAGTGCCAGATGGGTTGAGGTTCATGCCGTATTTGACCCCATCGACCTTCTGCATGTCCTTAGCCATCTGCTTAAGCTCATTCCAAGTCTTCGGAGCTTTGTTCCAACCAGCCATCTCGGCGATGTCGGTACGGTAGTACAGCACTCTGGTGTCGATGTACCAAGGCACGCCGAGCTGTTTCCCGTCGACCTGGCCAGTAGCCCTAGACCCGTCGGAGAAGTCGGACATGTCGAGGTTGTCAGGCACGGTGGAGAACGAGTTGGAGAAATCGGCCATCCAGGTGGTGCCCATCTGCGCAAGGTCGGGACCGTTGCCCGCGGCGATGGCGGTCTGGAGTTTGTCGTGCGCTGAGGACCATGGGATCGCGGTGACCTTGACCTTGACGTCGGGGTTCTCCTTTTCGAATCCCTTGACGAAATCACCCAGCAGGTCGCCCTCGTTGCCCATGGCCCAGATGGTCAGGTCGCCGGTGGCCTTGCTTGAATCGATGGTCTTGACCGCATCGGAATCGGAATCCGCGTTGTTCGCGGACCGTCCGCACGCGGACATACCGGCAATCATCGCCACACTGGCCATGCCGGCCACGACCGCTTTGAAAAATGGCTTCCTCATTGAAATCTCCTTTGATTCATATCAATCTAACCGCTTAGATTGATATTACAATTTAAGCGCTTAGATTTAAGGAAGTCAAGGCGACACGCCCATATGATTTATGCGCTTAGATTTTTTGATTGCATCCGCAGCTGCCGCGCACAATGAGGCGAACCGGGAATACTCGTCTTTCAGCCTTCTCCCAAGGCTCCCCGTTCCTGGAAAGCAGCATGCGAGCCGCCTCGCGCCCCATGTCCTCCATGGGCTGGCGGACGGTCGTCAGCTGCGGTTCCATCAGCCGTCCGGCGAGGATTCCGTCGAATCCGGTGACGATGACGTCGTCGGGAACCCGGACACCGGCCTCCTCGAGGAGTCTGATCACGCCGAAGGCGGTCTGGTCCGTGCCGCAGACCAAGGCCTGCGGCAGTCTGCCGGATCCTATCGCCTCGCACAAACCCACCATGTATTCATCGGACGTGGCGAAAGAGTCATCCAACAGCGCGTCGCTGGAATCGAGACCACGTTCCTCGAGGCATTTCCGGAAGGCGACGTAGCGGGCGACGACGTCGTCCGAATCGAAGCCGCCGACGAACGCCATCTCGTCGACATGATGGACGTCTACAAGATGGTCGACGATCTGCCTCATGCCCGATGCGTTATCGCATTGCAGGTACGCGGCCGGCAGTTTTTCATCGCCCACACCCACCATTACAAGCGGGATGGTCTTCGCCAACATGGAAAGAGGAAGCGCATCGTTATATCCGCTTGGCATCAGCGACAGTCCATCAACGCGGCCGGCGATATCCGTTACCGATCTGTGATCATCCCTTTCCGAGGCGGCTCCCATAAGTATTCCCTTGCCGCTCTTCCAGCATTCGAGTTCGAAACCACGAAGCACCTCATCAACGTATAACGGATATACAAGAACGTTGGGTTCGTCACCGTCCAGAGGCTCGTCGATGGATCTGGGGGAAACATCAGGCCAATCATCCTCAAGGTTGCTTCCCTGAGGTCTTTCCAGCAGCATATCGAACGCGTACATGCCCAACGTGCCCGTCCTGCCTTTGGCAAGGCTACGTGCGTTGCCGCTGGGAACGTAGCCAAGCTCCTCGGCGACCCTGAGGACCTTGGCCTTGGTATCATCCTTCACTTTGTCGGGATGCCTGAAGGCGAAGGAGACCGTCGCGGTAGACACACCCGCCTTCTCTGCAACGTCATACACCGTAACTCTTGCCATAAGACCAGTCTAAGCGCTTTGATGCATGGGACACACACGAGGTCCCAAAACCATAGTTTTTCCGGTCTTCTAACAGGAATCCGCGGCGCCGAAGAGAAAAAACCAGGAGTGGAAAGGATTTCCATGCCCCTGCGGGAGACCTGGGAATCAGATGGAAATCAAGGATGGAAAGACGGGGTCCCCGGAAGCCAAGCCCCACGGGAGTCCCGGAAGGAAGAAGGAAATACGGGAAATAAAAAAGCCCTTCCGGGAACCCGCATGGGGTCAGCCGGAAGAACCGGGAGGAGGAACAAAAGATTCGGGGATAAAAAATGGGGTTCCCGGAGCGTAAGCTCGACGGGAACCCCCAACGTGTGAAGCGGCGGCGTGCTACTCTCCCACACCCTCTCGAGTGCAGTACCATCGCC
>NZ_JAHOJD010000013.1:0-24736 GCF_019129655.1 Bifidobacterium sp. MSK.17.10
ACACCAAAAACAAGCAGGAGCACATCGACAAGTGGGGCGGCATCCACGCCATCACCGAAGCCGTGTACGACTGCGCAGACCTCGCTCAGCGCATCCTCGACGCCGGCCTGGCCATGGAGAACATGTGCGCGAAGCCGGCCACGTCACGGCAGATGATCCTCATCGACGACCTGCGCCGCAGTCTCGACATGGACGATGGCGACGTGGAGGCGACCGTCGATCCGGACACCGGCGAGATCGACTGAACCACAGGAAGGAGAAGAAGAGATGTGGTTCATCATCGACGACCAGATGGCCGACGACAGGCGCATCCGCCGCCTGCCGCTCGCCACCGTGGGCCTGTGGGTCAAGCTGTGCGTCATCCACTCCAAAGGCGTCTCGATGCAGGCCAAGGACCCGGCAGCATACCCCGGCCACTTCGACAGGATCGACCTCAAGGACGCCGGCGGCACCATGAAACAGCTGCAGCAGCTCATCGACTCGGGCCTCATGGAAGAGCACGACGGCGGATGGCGTCCGGTCTACGCGGAAGGCATCTGCAGGGAGCCGCGAGTGTTGACCGAAGAGCAACGCGAGGCGCGCAGAAAGGCCGGAAGCAAGGGAGGACGCCGCAAGGCGGCCAACCAGAAAGCCAAGCAAACGTCTGGCGACTTGCCGGAAAACAGCCAAGCAAACGGAGAGCAAAACAGTAGCGAGACAGGTAGCAAACCGTCTAGCAAGTTGCTAGAGGACAGCCAAGCAAAAACATGGCATAAAACCGATACCGATACCGATATACCCTCTCCGACCCCTCCCGCCGGCACCGCGAAGCAAACCGCCAGCGAAGCGCCGGACGCCTTCGCCGCCATCGCCGAAACCTACCCCGGCACCATCGGCGCGAAAGGCCGCAAGGCCGAACGCGAAGCGCGGGACCTCGTCGAGACGATCACCGAGAACCCGGTCCAGCTCGCCCGACTCCAATCCGCCGTCCGACGCTACCGGCGAGCCGTCAACGACGGCCACGTGCCACAACGGCAGGTCCCACGACTCGCCACATGGCTCCGCGACCAATGGGAGACATGGGCGCCGGAACCCATCACACCCACGCGCCAGCACAAGCACACCTGGAACTGCGAACACGTCCACCAGCTCATGGATCCACATGAGGACGAATACGACCACAGCGGCAGCCTCAGGGAAGGCAACCCTTCCAAGTGGTATCTCGCGTGCCAGGCATGCGCAGATGAACTCAACCAAGAAACCAGCAAGGAGAAGCAATGAGCAACTACCAGACCAGCGAAATCAAGCTCATCAACACCAGCCTCATCGACCCCCACCCGGACAATCCACGAAAAAACATCGGCGACGTGACCGACCTCGCCGCCAGCATCAAAACCAACGGCCTCCTCACGCCCCTCAGCGTCGTACCCAACGGCAGCCGCTACCGCGTCATCGCCGGACACCGCAGACTCGCCGCATGCAAACAGGCCGGAATCGGAGCCGTCCCATGCTTCGTGCTTGACCTCGACCCGTTGCAGCAGTTGGAGGCCATGGTCACCGAGAACTGCCAGCGCGAACAGCTCACGACGATGGAGGAGGCCGATGCCATCCAGGGCATGCTCGCTCTCGGGGCCACCACCGCCAGCGTCGCCCACCGGCTCGGCCGAAGCGCCGACTATGTGCGTGACCGCGCCAAGGCCGCCAGCATCAAGACCGAGGTCAGGCGGACACGCGACGATTTTGGTCAGCTCACCATCGGCCAGCTCGTGGCCATAGCGCGATATGACGGCCAGCCGGACAGGCAGAAGGAGCTCGCGCAGGCGGCCGGCACCTCGAACTTCGACTACATCCTCCGCCGCATCGAACGCGACGACCGCGCCCGGCAATGGATCGAATCGGTCGCCGCGCTCCTCGTGGAGCCCGACAGCGGCATCAACCTCATCCCCGACCCCGAAAAGCCGTTCAACGACCCGGAATGGTGCTACCGCGGCTGCATGTTCCCATCCACCGGCACCCCCGAAGAAGTCATCGAGAAGATCCGCGAACAGAACCCGGCCGCCGTATCCATCCACACGGTCTCGCAGCAGGTCTATCTCTGGACCCGCCGTGACAAGACCGCCGACGCCGAAAAGGAAGCCCGACGAGCCGCCGAACAGGCCGAACGCGACGCCCGCCGGCACGCGCTCGAGGAATACGCCGCCGCATCAGCAGGCAAGCGTATGGCATGGCTCCACGCCAACCTCCACGGCGTCAAGCGCGCCAAGCTCGTCGAAACCACGGCCCGGCTCGGACTCCTGCAGATCATCGACCCGGACCCGCAGGGCTACACGCTGGCGCTGAGCACATGGAACGACGCCGCATGCGGTGGCGAACAATTCGCCACCATCAGCGGCATCGAACCGGAACGGGCGCTCGCCGAACTCCGCTACCACCTCGACGAACCCGACTGGGCGGTCTGGGCGGTGCAAATCCTCGCCGCTCGCATCGAATGGTTCATCGACCCGACCGACTGGACCACCGTCAACGACACCAGCAGACGCATCCCCGGCTACTACCAGATCCTCCAAGACCTCGGCTACACGCCCACCGACGACGAAACCAGCCACCTCGACCAGCTCATCGCCGCCATCACCGAAGCCGACTCCGACGAAAACGAAGAAGACGAGGAGAACAACCAATGACCAGGAAACAACTCGAAAGACTCGCCCGACTCCTCACCGACACCGCCCAGACCGCCGGCACAATCGAACTGCGAGCGCTCGCCGGTGGCAGGGCGGATGACGGCATCGCCGCGATGGCCTCCGGACTAAGAACGAACTGCACTTCATGTCTGGTGCTGGTCAACGGCCTGATGCAGGAAGGAGCGCGTTGTGAGTGAGTTCGAGGACTCGAAGCGCATCGCTTTGGAACGCCAGGGCTGGCATTGCCTGCGCTGCGGGGCGAACATCCACGATCCGTCATGCTGGCCCGGACGAAGCGGCCATCACCGTCAACTGCGGCGGGCGGCGGATCCGGATGTGAGGCACAGTCCCGTCAACATTGTCGAGCTGTGCGGTTCGGGGACGACCGGCTGCCATGGGTGGGTCCACCAGCATGTGAAGGAGGCCGAACGCCTCGGGCTGATAGTCCCGCTCGGCATAGATCCTCTCTCCACCCCAGTGCGCGACTGGCAGGGGAGATGGCTCTGGCTCAACCAGGACGGCACGGCCACGCCATTGACCATGCGCGAAACATTGACAATTCAAACGGAAGGAATGACAAATGCACGAGAATAACGGCAAACCGGAGGCGCTGCTGTGGATCGACTTTGAGACCACAGGCGTGGACAGGCGCAAAAGCCTGCCATTGGAGATCGGTATGGAATGTACCGACATGCTGGGCGAACAAAAGTTCGGATCATTGTCCCGCATCATCCGCCCGGACAGACTCGACCTCCTGTCCATGAGCCCCGTCGCCTTCTCCATGCACACCGACAACGGCCTGCTGTTCGAACTCATGGGAGGCTCCGTGCGCAATGACAGCATGGTCGTCGTGGCCAACGCCGTGGAGGAATTCCTTGACTCGCTCTCCCAGCGCTTCTCCCTCGTCCCCGCGGGGACCAACGTGGACTTCGACCTTGACTTCCTCCGCCGACTCAACCTCAACCCTGACGCGTGGCTCACCTACCGCAAATACGACATGGCCACCATCCGCCGACTCGTCACCGTGCTCGGCGCCCCGGATCCATACCAGGGCGACAGCGGCCCGCACCGGGTGAAATCCTGCATCGCACGCGACATCAAAGACTACAAGGCCATGCTCGAGACACTCGCCGTCAAGACGGGAGACCACAAGTGAGAAAGACCATCAGCCACCTCGCCGACCGGCTCGGAGACGCCATGGCCACGCTGTTCACCCTCCTCGCGCTGCTGCTCATCCCGCACGCCGTCATCAGGGCGATCATCGGACAGGCGCTCCACCAGTGGACACCAATCACGTGGCTCGCCATCCACACCGCACTGACCATCGCGGCGCTCGCCACCAGCCTCGCCAGCTACGCGATCGCCGCACTGCTCGCACCGCCAAGACCGGAGACCTACCAATGACCGAAGACCAGCAAGACCAGCTCGTCATCAGCCTCGACACGCAATACGCCGTCGCGCACGCCATCTACAACCGATTCCACGCCAACGGCCACCGCAAACACCTCACGTGGGAAAACCTCGACGACGACGGCCGCGAACCATGGCGCCTGATAGCCAAGGACGCGATCACCGAGATGCTGGCCAGCCCGGAGATCGGAGGAACGGCATGAGCCACACCGCGATAATCCTCCTGGCGCTCGCCTTCCTGATCGGCTGGATGGGTGGCCGGGAATGAGCATCATCGTCCCATTGCACAAGTGGCGGTCGGCCGACCCGGCCATCCTGATCGGCCGCCGCTGCATCGCCCGCACCGACCAGGACGTCGTCATCGACGGCCGGCTCGAACTCATCCGACATCCGGACGGCATCGCCACCCTCCGCTTCCAAGGCATCGGAAACGACATCATCTCCCACGATCCGAACACATGTTCCAACAGCATGAGCGACGGCATACGAAGCCTCGCCATCTACGGAAAGGAATGAAATGCACACCGTCAGAATCGCCACCAACCCACGCAAATGGCGCAGACCTGCGCCCTGCCCGGCATGCCGCAAGTCCCGGCCGCTCATCCTGACCCTCGGCGCCATCTACAAACTCCGCACACGCAAACCGGTCAACACCATCTACGGCTGCATCTGCCCCAACTGTCGGCACAAATGCATCCTCCACGTCGACGGCAGAAGCCTCAAAAAAGCCATCCGCCTCTGGAACCACCACGCCAGCCATCAAAGGAACGAACAATGAGAAACACCATCTGCGCCACACTCACCACCATCACCCTCGCCCTCTGCACGGCGCTCGCCGGATGCGGCGGCATGGCCAAAGCATCCACGCCGGCGCATGCGGTCAGGTCCGTCGACTCGCAGTGCTCCGCCGGGGCCGACGTATTCACGGAATGCGTCATCACCCTGACCGACACGAGGCAAGTGGACTGCATCGTCTACTCGGACTACAACCAGGGCGGCCTGTCCTGCGACTGGGACCGTGTGAGCGTCGCGGACAAGGAGCCGGAGCGATGAGCTACAACGTCGTCACCCGGGAAGGGGTCAGAACGTTCGAGAACATCGACGATGCTGGCGACTACGCGCAGGCCATGTCCTTGAGGACTGGCGAGCCGGCCAAGGTGTTCAATGCCGAGACCGGACTCGTCGCATTCACCGTCCGCCCAACCACGAAGGACACGAAATGAGAATCAATTTCAACAGTAAGGATGGCGTTTTCGACATCAAAGCCGAAAACGAAGAGGAAAAAGCCCAGCTCAAAACGTCGGCGGTCGCCATCTGCAATCTCATCATCGATTTTTTCGACGGTGAAGTCCAAGAAATGAAGGCGGCGAAGGAATGAAACGCATCACACTCAAGGACACAAAATGAGCAATCGAAGTTATTTGGTGCCAAGGCCGCCAGCGTTCGACCATGAGCATCCCAGACCGAAGGAGGAAGGCGAGGTGCTGTACTGCGGAAATTGCCAAAAATGGTACGTATCATGGTTTCCCCTCACCGAAGTCAAAACCATATGGGGCCGCCGCCCCGAATGGTGGATACGCATCTTCCACCGCAAACCATACGAGACGATCATCCAGCAAATACGAAGGGAAACGAAATGAAAGTGAAGAAAACCCTCATGGACATGATCATCAAATGGCATCAGGCCGGATACAGCCTCGATGAGATCGCGCCACTGATGCCACAAGTCCCCAAAGAGGAAATCAAAGCGATCATCCAACACACCCGCGAATAACAAGAAACCCGACCTTCCGGCCGGGCTCCTGACACCACCAGAAGACTACCACGCCGGAGGGAATCGAACAAATGAACGAACCAACCAACGAATCCCAACCAACACCAAACCAGACACAACCAGCACAAACCAACCAACACAAGCCAGCGCTCGCCGGCATGTGCCAAGTGTGCGGCGGGGAGTGCAATCTGCGCAATACGCTGTGTGACAAGTGCGATGCCGTAATGAGGGGATGGCTCCGCGACTATCCGTCATGGATCCAGGTCCTGCGCGAGTTTCTGGACAGCACCGCACATTACGGTGGCCATCAGCCCGGCCGTACCAATTTGGCTTCGGCTCCGACGCCGGTCAGGTTGTCTGTGATTGACCATCTGCAGGAGATCGATGATCTGGCTGTCGCTCTTTGGCGGCGGTTGTATGCTCCGCCGGCCATGCCATGGGCCGATAGCAGGATTCATCCGTCCGTGTTGAAATGCCTGAGTATCTGCGCGGATTGCAATCGTCTTTCACGATTGCCGGACATTGGTCTGATTTGGCATGACTGGGAGCGGTTGGCGCGCAAGACGCTGGGCATCATCGACGTGCCGCCATCCAAGCACGGCATCGGCAGGTGCCTGAATCCTCTGTGCGGCGTGGAGCTGAGTGCGGAGGTCGGCGCGGTAAATGTTGACTGTCCGGTGTGCGGCAACACTCATCGCGTGGTCGACGTGCGATTGGGGTTCCTGAAGGAGTGCATCGAATCCGGCAGGGCGTTCACGGCGGGGGAGTGCGCGGAGCTGCTGCGCGAATGCGGGTTCCAGTGCAACGCGAACACGATCTACTCGTGGCGCAAGCGCGGCAGGATCCAACCGGCCGGCAGAAACGAGAAGGGACAGCCGCTGTACCGCCTGTCCGACGTACACGCGCGCCTCGCCCGGCATGACGTGATTTGACATTTTTCAAAGTGCAAGGCAGAATTGTCAGTGGATTAAAGGGTTCAAACCGGAAAACGGTTTGAACCCTTTTCATATCCACCGATGGATTCTCCTAACTCCTTGGGTTATATCCCGTCCTGTCCGAACGGCATATCGGACACGCTCCGCCCACTCCCGTCAGAGTGGGCATACCTCAATGTGGCAGGCAAGCCAATCCCGTGCTTCCGTGATGCGGTGATGCTCAAATCCGCCTGCCGGTATGCCTTCGTAGGAATCAGTGGTAGATCGTACCGGCCGCGAGTCTTTATTGGATTCTCTTCCTTGTGGCCGCGTGTGGACGCGGGTTCGAATCCCGCCGAAGGCACCCATGAAACAAATCCGGGGTAGGGGTATTGACAATCCGGGAGGGGTATTCGCAGATGATGGGGAGCCCCTACAAGACACGGGAGTGTCCATATACGGGAGCCCCTATACCGGCATTCCAGCAAGCCAACGGCGAAGATAATCATTGATGCATCCATGACACCCCGGGGCTCATACATGTGGGGAGGCCACATGAGCAAGCGGCGTAACGAGCGTGTCAGCAACGGCTGGCGGCGCAGACAGCTCAGGGCAAGAGTGCTGGCCGCATACGACGTGTGTGCCATCTGTGGCAAGCCAGTCGACAAGACATTGAAGACACCACATCCGATGAGCGCCGAAGTCGACGAGCTCGTACCGGTCTCACGCGGCGGTGATCCATACAGCTTCACTAACTGCAGGCTCACGCACCGCATCTGCAACAGGATGAAGAGCGACAAGACAGACGAACACGCACGAGCGCTGCTGGCTGGCAGACAGGAAGTGAAAGCAAGCTCGATGCCGTTCAAAACGTTCGGCATCTGACTCCGATACCAGGGCGGGGACCCCGGGTATGCCCCCTCCCGGTCGCCTCGGGTGCAGTGCCGATATCCCTCCCGGAATGCAAACGTCGGAAACAGGGGAAACAACGAAAGGTCGGAAAGCGAGGGAGGCGCCGATGAAGTGCGAGCTCTGCGGCAAGGAATTCCAGCCATCCGGCCATGGGCGGCCGCAGAAGTACTGTTCCAAGTCCTGCCGCCAGAAAGCCGATTATCGTCGGAAAAAGAACAGGCCCGCACGGGACCGGAACGGTAAGCCGCCCGTCAAAGCCGTGGAAACGAAACAGAAGCCGGAGCAGGATCTCGACCAGCGGAGCTTCGAACGGATGATGGACGGCAGCATGCTGGACATACTGCGAGACAACCGTGACCTGCTGCTCAAGGCCATGGCCGATCCCACGACGCCGGCGAACGCGCTGCCCGCGATCAGCCGCCAGCTCATCGACGTATGCGAACGCATCGAAGCGCTCCAAGGCGGCGGTCTGACCGACCTGCTGGACGATGAGGAAGACGAGGTGACGGACGATGTCGGAGCGTCGATTGTCTGAAATCGCCAAGGTCCTCCGCCAGCCGGAAGGCATCGTCGGCAGCGAGTTCACTCGAATCAACAAAGCCGCGCGTAAGGCCGGCATCCGTTTCGACTTGTGGCAGCAGGGCTTCTTGTGGCTTCTGTTCGCCAAGAACGCGGAAGGCAAGTATGCGTGTGGCGCGGACGGCGCCGTGCTGTCCAGCTGCAGGCAGATCGGCAAGACCTTCACCGTCGGCACCGCGTTGTTCCTCAAGGCGATACTCACACCGAACCTGAAAGCCATCTGGACCGCCCACCATACGCGCACCAGCGACGAGACATTCGCGGACATGTGCGAGATGGAGCACAATCCAGTGCTCGGCCGGTACGTGGAACGCATCCGCAGAGCAAACGGCCAACAGGAGATCACGTTCACGTCCGGCAGCCGCATCATGTTCGGCGCCCGCGAGAACGGTTTCGGCCGAGGATTGCACAGCGTGGACGTGGCCGTGTTCGACGAAGCGCAGATCCTCACAGTGCGCGCGATGGACAACATGATTCCGGTTTTGAACACGAGTCCTAACCCCCTGGTCGTGTATATGGGCAATCCACCCAAGCCGGGAGACCAGTGCGATGCGTTCACGGAGAAACGCATGCACGCGCTGAACCATGACGGAAACCTCCTCTACGTGGAGCTCGCCGCCGACAAGGACGCGGATTCGGACGACCGCGAACAGTGGGCTAAAGCGAATCCCAGCTATCCGAAACGTACAAGCGAACAGGCAATCATACGCATGCGCAACAACCTGTCGGACGATTCATTCCGTCGTGAGGCGCTTGGCATATGGGACGAGACCGCCACCGCATACGCCATCAGTCCCGACCTGTGGCAGGCCGCGGCCGTCGACGACGTGCCCGAGGGCGGCACGATGAGCTTCGGCATCGACATGCCTCCGGACAGGAGCGTGCTGACCATCGGAGCGGCGCTACGATACGCGGACGGTTCGGCCATCGTCCAGATGGCGAACATCAAGGACGCGCGGCAGGCGGGAACCATGTGGGCCGTGGACTGGCTCGCCGAACATTGGCCGAAGACCGCCAGCGTGGTCATCGACGCGCAGTCGCCCGCCATGAGCCTGCTGCCGGAACTGAAGAAAGCACATGTGAAGGTCACGGTCACGAACATGCAGGAGATGGGCCGAGCATGCGGCCGGTTCCTCGACATGCTCAAAGCCGGAACGCTCAAGCACCCGCGGGACGAATACCAGCCGCAGCTGGCCGCGGCCGTCAAGGGTGCGACCACGCGTCCATTGGGACAGTCCGGCGCGATCGCTTGGAACAAACTCGGCAGTGATGTCGACATCACGCCGCTCGTGTCCACCACGCTCGCCCTGTACGGGGCGTTCACGACGCTCCGACATCCCGGAAGACGACAGATCATCGGAGGAATCTAAATGAGCGACATCCAGACAACGGCAGCGCCGGACGGGTGGAAACCTACGGGAGGAGCCGGAACGGTGCCGAAACTCGTCGTGCCGACGCACATCGACGGACTCTCCGGTGAGGAGAACGCGCTGCTGCGCGAACTCGCCGAGGTATGGACGCGCCACGCGAGCCGCAACCGAACACTCACCGCCTACTACGAAGCCAAGGAGCCACTGGTTGATTTTGGACTGACTGTGCCGAAGTCCATCAAGGATCATTACACGCCGCTTGGGTGGGCACGCAAGGCTGTGGATATGCTCGCTGAGCTTTGCGTGTTCGAGGGATTCGTCTCGCCGGGCGTGGACGACCCATTCGAACTGCAGGACTTCATGAGCCGCATCGGATTCACTAGCGTTCTGCAGCAGGCCATCCAGACTGCGCTCATTCACGGCTGTTCGTTCCTCAGCGTCGTCCGGGACTTCGAAGGAAGACCGCTCATCCGCACGCATACCGCGGAAAGCTCGGCCGCCGTCTGGGATTACCCTAACCGGCGGGTCAGGGCGTGCATGGCCATCACCGACGTTGACGACAACAACGAGGCCACCGGACTCGTGCTCTACATGCCCGACCGCAACATCAGCGTGCAGCGCCGTCTCGGCTACTGGTGGCGCGTGGACGATGAGCAACCCACCATCGACAACGAGTGCAGCGTGTTCCGCCTCGCCTACAAGGCTACCGAGGTCAAACCGTTCGGACGCTCCCGCATCAGCCGGGACGCTATGGCCATCATCGACGGCGCGAACCGCACTATCGTGCGCGCCGAAGCGAATGCCGAATTCTACGCGTTCCCAAAAATCCTGCTGACAGGCACTTCCGAAGAACTCGCCTCGTTGGGCACGGACGACGCGTTAAAGCTTTATATGGGTCGCTACAACATGATCAGCAAGGACATCGACGGGCAGTCCCCGACCGTGACGCAACTGGCCGCGTCGAGTATGGACCCGCATCTGACGATGCTGAAAAGTTGGGCGGCGATGTTCGCCAGTGCGATGAACATTCCAGCCAGCTCGCTAGGCATCGTGTCCGACGCGAACCCGACGTCCGCCGACGCGACCGAGGCACAACGTGAGGACCTGATTATCGAGGCGCGCCATTGCGACCGGGATTTCGGTGAATCGATCCTGCAGGCAGCCCGTCTTGTGGCACGGATGCAGGATCCATCCGTGCCCGACGAGGAGCTGATGAAACTGCAGGTCGACTGGAAGAACCCGAACACGCCGTCGAGCTCCATGAGCGCCGACGCATTCAGCAAGCTCGCTGGAAGCATCGACTCGTTCGCCAACAGCGAGGTCGGCATGACACGCGCCGGATTGAGCCGAAGCGAGATCGTCCGGCTGAAGGCCGACCAGCGCAAGGCCCAGGCCGGTCAGGTACTCGATCAGATTCGAGGCATGCGCCAACAGACGGAGCAGCAGACCGATACGGCGGCGAGGGAAGGCGGTATGAATGAGCCCGAACAGTCTGAACCTGCCGCCGGAACGACGCAGAAGGCTTGAACTCGACCTCAATGATTTGTACGAGGATTACACGGACACCATGAGCCGCCTGCAGAAGGAGGCCGGCAACAGTGTCTCGGGCCTCGTCTGGGACGGTGAAAGCCAGGAGCTCATCAAAGCGGAGATCAACCGGTATGCCGACGCCGCCAGCAGGCTCGCATCCGACTACTACGGCCACGTACGCGACCTGTGGGCGCAGTACGGCGGAATCGATATGCCGGAATACGAGCCGCCTTCCATCACCGCCGACCGCGCGGTCTGGCAGATGGAAGGCGGTTTCAACAACACTGACTTCATGGGATTGCACTACAAGGATGTCATTCCAGATGAAAACGGAGCCGTTCACAACAACGCCGGAAGAACCATCGACGACCTGTGGCCCACGTTCGCTGACGAGGAGCAGGCGCTGGAATACGTGCAGAATCTGATTCAGACCGTCGGGCGGCTGACCATGCAGAGGGCTGTGGCCAACGATCCCACCAAGCCTCGCTGGGCGCGTGTGCCGCGAGGGGCTAAGACATGCGCGTTCTGCCTTATGCTCGCCTCGCGTGGCTTCGCCTACCTGAGCGAGGACACCGCCGGACGGCAGATGCAATACCATACGGACTGCGACTGCGACATCGTGCCAAGCTGGGGCAGCAGCAAACTCAAAGGATACGATCCGGACAAGTATCGTGAAATGTACCAGGCAGCCAAGGCTGCGGCCGGCGATGACGGCGACTGGCGTGACACGCTAGCCCAATTGAGACGCATCTATCACGATGAGGTCAATGATGGTGTGACTGCCCAACCGACGATTCGATGGAGCGGCAAATCGATTCCAATCAGCGCTTCCGAACTATCGAGATTGTCGGATTACAGCGTCAGGATGCCTGGAGATAGATTCTCCAACGACGAGAAGATCGCGGCTTTGATGGATTGGACCGGAGACAGCTACAAAAGTATCAACGGCTACCTGTTCGGCGGACGAAACCCGTCGAAAGACGTCATCCATCAGGTCGAATGCATCGACGAAGCGATATCCGACCATATCACCCGAGAACGTTTCACGGTCGACAGGCAGATGCGGTTGTCGACGTTCCACGTCAACGACATGGAGTCGCTTTTCGATTTGAATACCGGTCGCACCTTCGAACACATCGGCTACATGGCCACCAGCATCAAGGAGGGAGGCATTGACGTTGATGGGGAAGACCGCATCGCCACAAGAATCCTGGTACCGCCGGGAAGCGCCGGCGTGTATGTGGAGCCGATCACTCAGCATCCGGGAGAATACGAAATTCTCCTGCCGAGAGGAAGGGCTCTTCGTTTCGAAGGGCTTGGAGCATCCGACGGCAGACCGATCGTTTATCTGAGACTGCTATGATTGAGCCTATGGATCGTTCCGACCGTTTCACGTTTATGCCCGGTGATTTGAAGGAAGTCACCGATGAGCGCCATCTTGCGGAAATCAAACGCAAGTATGGCGACATCTCCATGCCACAGGACGAATATGAATGGGTCAGGAACGAAGGAAAGAAGCGCTGGTCCGTCGGCGACTATGTGTCGACCGACGAGCTGCGGTCCGAATACGCGCGAAGAAAAGCGCTGGGAAATCTCTGAATCCCAGAAAGCCATCACGTCGAAACGTGATGGCTTTTCTTTTACCTTTCACACCCCAGCGATGGGGCGGGGCGCAGCCATGCGCGAAACCAACAAGAATGGCCGTCAACTCGCCGGCGTCAGGCGTGGAAACCAAGAACAAGCAAAGGAGCCACCAACCATGGCAGAAGAAAACCAGACCGGCGCGGACGGCCAACAGGAGCCGGAACAGCACTCTCCGGCCCCAAAGGACGTGAACAACGCGAAGCTGAGGACCTTCACCCAGGAGGAAGTCGACCGCATAATCAACGAGCGTCTCGGCAGGGAACGCGGCAGGAAAAGCGACTACGAGGAGCTCAAGGAGAAGGCCGGACAGACTGCCGACCTCGAATCGAAACTCTCCAAGGCGCTCGAGGAGAACGAGAAGCTCAAAAGCGAAGCCAAACAGGCCGAACACGAGAAGGAGCTCTCCACGATACGCGCCAACGTCGCGGCCAAACACGGCATCACCGACCCGAGCGTCCTCGCGGGCGACGACGAGAAGCAGATTGGCGAATACGCCGAGAAACTCATGAAGGTGTTCGCCGACATGCGTTCCCGCGGCACGGTTGCGGACCAGAGCGCCCGCACCGGACAGGCCAAGGCTAAACATTCCAGCCGCGAGGACTTCGTCAACGCCATGAGCAACACGCTCCTGTGAGCCAACCAGCAAACAACATTCATTTGAAAGGACAAACCATGACAGATCCGTCCATGACCCGAAAAAGCAACGGTCTAGACCTCACCCCTGAAACCCAGGCGGAGATCTTGCAGACCGCAAAATACAAGAGCGCGTTCATGCAGCTCGTGCCGGAGATGAAACTGCCCGGCAACGGTGCTCGCGTGCCGATCATCATCGGCGACCCGGAGGCCGCATGGGTCAATGAGGGTGCGGAGAAGCCGAAGAGCGGCGTCACCTTCGGCAAGAAGGACATGCTGCCGTACACCATCGCGGTCATCATGCCGTTCTCCAACCAGTTCCGCCGAGACTTCGGCGCTCTCTACGACCAAGTGGTCGCGAAGGGTCCGGGAGCCATCGCCCGCACGTTTGACAAGACCATCATGGGTCTCGTCGACGCTCCGGGTGCGGACTTCGACACCCTGAAGAGCGCGCAGACCGTCAGCATCGGCAAGGACGTGTGGAAGAACCTGAACAAAGCCGACGACCTCGTGTCCGAAGCGGATGGAACCGTGGACGGTTGGGCGTTGAGCACCCAGGGTCGCAGTGTGCTCCGGCAGGCGACCGACAACAACGGACGCCCCCTGTTCCTCAACGGCACCGCCGCCTCCGACGTGAGCACCGTGCTCGGCAACCGCACCTACATCAGCAAGGGCGTTCACGTGCCCGCCGTATCCGAGACACCGGGACCGGCCAAGGCAGAGATCCTTGGCGTGTGCGGCGAATTCTCCTCCGCCGCATGGGGTTCCGTCGAAGGAATGCAGACCAGCATCTCCGACCAGGCGTCCATCACCATCGACGGCAAGCAGGTCAACCTGTGGGAGCACAACATGTTCGCCGTGCGAATCGAAATCGAGGTCGGCTTCCGTATCCGCGACATCAACCGCTTCGTCCTGCTCACCGCCTGACGGAGTCCGACATGACTGTCGAACCAGACGTGTTCGCCACCTCCGTCGACCTCGAACAGAGGTGGCACAAACTCACCGACGAGGAACGTGAGAAGGCCGACACGCATCTCGCGGACGTGACCGACTACATCAAGGAACGCTCCCCGAACTGGCAACGTCTCCAAAAAGAACGGCCACGCCTGCTGACGAAGATCACCTGCGACATCGTCCGCAGAATCATGCAGGCCGACCCGTACGACATTCCCGGCGGCATCACGCAGATGAACCAGACCACCGGCAGCTTCAGCGAACAATACAGTTTCGGAGCGCCCACCGGCGATCTCTGGCTGCGCGACGACGAGAAACGCATCCTTGGCATCAACGCTCAGCGCGCGTTCAGCGTCGACATGGCAACGGGGGAGACGTCCTAGTGGAAACCATCGAAGTGTGGCGCGGCCAGTCCACCACCGACACGGACGGCAACCCCATCCAGGGCAAACCCGTCCGCGTCGGCACGTTCCAGGCGATGGTCGCGCCAACCTCCACCACCGACCAGGTTGAGGAGAACGCCAGCCCGCAGACCATCGAATACACGATCCACATCCGCGGTAGCCAACCGACCGGCATCCAGGCCACCGACCTGATCAAAGTCAGGGGCCGGCTGCTGCCCGTCAAGGGCAAGCCGCAGGTGTGGGACAACCTCCACGGACGCCACATCGGCGACGTCATCACCGTGGGCGAACGGGAAGGATAAGCATGGCCAAACGATGCAGATTCGTATTCAACCGCAAGGCGTTCAGCCAACAGGTCCTCAAAAACGAGACATTGCGCTCGCGCATGAGGGACGCGGCCGAAGCCGCCGTAGAGGATGACCGTTGCATGGTCCGCGACCATGACGGCAAGAACCGCAGCGGCGTGGCGATCATCTGCCCGGCACCGGTGGAGAAGGCGCACGGCACGTTGGAGGACACGCTCGGAAGGATGCGCGTATGAGCATCCCGGTCACTCCCCGCCGCACGGAACCCCTGCTCCTGTCCAAACTGAGGACACTGTTCCCGGACGTGACGTTCGACACCATCGAACGAAGCGACCTCGAACCTCCCTTCACCGAAGCCACGCTGGCCGACTCCATGCAGGGCATGAGCACTCCAATCTCGCAGTACGTGCGGCTGCGGTTGAGCGTGCGCTGCATGAGAGAGGACCATACGGGCGACTGGGGCAAGGCCGCACGCCTGTGGGCCGACATCGCGAGGGAGATCATCGGGCTCGGAACCGTCGCGCCGCTCATCGACGCGTCACTCGAATCCGGGCCGGTACGCATGACTGACGAGGACAAGAGGCTGGTGTGCGCGTACGGAGTGCTCCTGCTCGAGGTCACCGTCAACTGAAACACAACCAAAGACAACGTGCCGCCACACGCGAAGAACGGAAAGGTGCAGACGAATGTCTGACAACAACGAAAAAACCACCGTCGCCGCGCAGGGCGCGACCGACTACGGGTACGTGTCCAGCGGCAACACCGCAGGCAACGTGCGCCTGATCAAGAACTACGCGCTGTTCCTGTTCCCCAAGGGCGACAGCACGTTCGTGGCTCCGACCGGAGTGGCCTGGACCCCGCCGGCAAGCAAGAAGCCGATCGGCTACTCCACGGAGGACGGCGCCGTACTGCATCCGGAACCGGGCGACAGCACCGACTATAAGGCCCACAACGGCGACATCGTGCTGTCCGACACGGATCCGGGCTACTGGACCCTGCAGCTCGCCGCCATGGAGGGCCGCAAGGATGTGGTGTCGGCCTACTTCGACGTGGACGTCGATTCGGACGGCGGCATCAGCATCAAGGGCGCCGGATTGAAGAAGGAGTGGATCCTCGTGCTGGTCGCGCTCGACCAGCAGGACCGTCCGTTCCTCCTGTACGGCACCAACGCGAAGGTGTCCGACCGTGACGACGTGAGCCTGAAATCCAGCGAGATCATGAACTTCAGCATGACGTTCAAGATGCTCAAGGGCACCAACGGCGAACAGTTCCACGCATGGGGCCTCGTCATTGAAGACGCCAAGTGACCCATTGATTCTTCCCGTGCGGCCGATGGCGGTCGGCCGCACGGGACACCCATTCAACCGCCAACCATTAGAACGGAGCCAACATGAGCGACAAAGAATACCATGTCGTGGACGTGGACCTGACCGAAGCGGAAGAGCTCAAACCCGACGTGCACCTCGAGGTCGCCGGCGTCAAACTCGACCTGCCGAACCTCAACAACGCGGAACTGCCCATCGAACTCGTCCAGGCCATCCTCCTGGTCAAAAGCAAGCCCGCATTGTCCGACGAGGAAACCACGGCCTGCGTGAGCACGTTCCTCGCTTACTTCCAGACGATGCAGCCGAACTTCTGGAACGTGCTGCGCAAGACCAAACGTCCGATGGCCTACCTCACCGCGACCATCAAGGCGTGGGCCGAGGAATCCGGACTGGACCCAAAAGCGTTTACCTCGCCCACCTCTGGAACAACAATCGCGCGGCACTAGCCTACGACTGGATCCGAGCGTACGGGCAGATCTACAGGCCCGTACGCTTCCGGGAATGGGTTGAAGGCCAACGTCCACGAGTCGATTGGGGACTCGCTTGGGCGTTGACCCGCGAAATCCTCAAAGACCATACGAGCCACTCGTGGATGGCGTTGCAGAACGCCGTCTACGCGCCCGACGGAGCCGAACAGGCGGTCTGGACGCTGTCCGGACAACGCAAACGCCCATGGTTCGACCACGAGCACGACCCGCTCCGCCCGCCAACCCCGACGCACAACCTCACTCGCCGTCAACGCGAGGACAGGGAACGGCTCAAAGCCTACTTCCACATCAACGACGACCTCTGACTCCGACCGCCATCGGAATCCCAACCTACGAATAAGGAAACACGATGGCAGCACAGGACATAGGCGTCGCATACGTCCACGTCGAACCATCCGGCAAAGGATTCGGCAAAAGCATCGAAGGCGACATCGGCGACGCCGTCAACAAAGCCTCCAAGAAAAGCTCCAGCACCCTCATCTCGAAGATCGGCGGAGCATTCGGCAAAATCGGCAAGGTCGGCACAGGAGCGATCGCCACCCTCGCCGGCGGCATCACCGCATTGGCCGCCAAAGGCGGCTTCACCCGCGCCCTCAACATCGAGAACGCGCAAGCCAAACTCAAAGGCCTCGGCCACGACAGCGCGAGCGTCACCGAAATCATGAACGACGCGCTCGCATCCGTCAAGGGCACCGCGTTCGGATTGGGCGACGCCGCGACCGTCGCGGCCAGCCTGTCCGCCTCCGGCATCAAGGAAGGCGACCAGCTCACCAAGATCCTCAAGACCGTGGCCGACACCGCGCAGATCAGCGGCAGAAGCCTCACTGACATCGGCATGATCTTCGGTTCCGTCGCCGCCCGAGGCAAACTCCAGGGCGACGACATGCTCCAGCTCATGTCGAGCGGCATCCCAGTCCTCCAAATGCTCGGCAAGCATCTGAACAAGACCAGCGCCGAAGTGTCCGACATGGTCTCGGACGGCAAAATCGACTTCCAAACCTTCGCCGACGCCATGCAGGAAGGCCTAGGCGGCGCCGCACTATCCGCAGGCACCACATTCACCGGCGCCCTGGCCAACGTGAAAGCCGCGTTGAGCCGACTCGGAGAAACAGCCGCCACACCAGTCCTCGACGGCTTACGCGGCCTGTTCAACCAAGCCATCCCACTCATCGATACATTCACCGCAGCCGTCACACCAACCCTGCAAAAAGTCGGAGCGGCACTCCAACAAGGTCTCGAGAACGCGATACCCGCCACACAGGCGAAACTCAAAAACCTTGGCGACACGATCTCCAACATCCCCGGCTTCCAGATGCTCGCCTCGGCGACGGCCAGCCTCAAAAGCCAACTCACTGGCCTCTGGAACGCAATCACATCACTCATAGGCGGACTCAACAATGGCGGCGAAGCCGCCACAATGTTCTCCACAACCGCCGGCGCGCTCGCGGGAGTGGTCGCTTCGGTCGCGCAGGCGTTGTCGAACGCGGCGGGATGGGCGAAGACGTTCGTCAACACGTTCATCGAGACGGGCGCGTTGCAGCCGTTCCTTGAAAGCCTGACCGGCGTCATCTCCGGATTGGGCTCGCTGGTTTCCGTATTGGCGGCCGCGGTCTCGCAGGCCTTCGGCTTCAACGACAGCGCGCGCACCGCCAGTTCCGCGGCGCAGAGCTTCGCCGGACTGTTGAACACTTTGACCGGCGTGCTCATGACGGTGGGAGGCTGGCTGCAGTCGGTCGGACAGTGGGCGCAGCAGAACGGCGCACTGGTATCCGGCGCGTTGAAAGCCATCACCATTGCATTGCTCGCGGTCAAAGGCTGGGATATCGTCTCGGCCGGGCTGAAGACAGTTTCCGGTGGACTGAAGGCCATTTCCGCGACTGCCTCCGGTGTGGAGAAGACCGCTACGGCCACGTTCGATTTGATTGGCAAGATCTCCGACGCGGGAAGCGCGGCTGGAGCACTGAAGCAACTCGCCGGCTCGTTCAATATTGTCAAGGCAGCTCAATCGGCGTGGAGCGCGGTGACCAAGGCTGCTACCGCCGTGCAGCTGGCATTCAGCGCTGCCTTGGATGCGAATCCGATCGGCATGCTTGTCGTGGCCATCGGCGCGGTCGTGGCCGCGCTGACATGGTTCTTCACCCAAACCGAAACGGGCAAACGACTCTGGAACAGCTTCGCCACATGGTTCATGGGAATCTGGAACCAGATCAGCACCGCATGCCAGCCAATCCTGCAAGCCATCGCCATATTCATCACCCAGACCATGAGCCAAATCCAACAAATCTGGCAAACCGGATGGACACTCATCACCACCGTCCTCCAAAACGTCTGGAACACGATCGGCCCCATCATCATGACCGCGCTCACCGCGATCATCACCGGCATCCAAACATTCATCACCACCATCACACCACTCCTGCAAGCAGGAATACAGAACATCCAAACCATCTTCCAAACCGCCGTCACAATCATCAGCACGGTCTGGAACGGACTCTGGAACACCATATCCACCGTCGTACAAGGCGCATGGACCATCATCGCCACAGTCATCAGCACCGCACTCGCCGTCATCCAAGGCATCATCCAACTGGCGCTCGCGGTCGTCAACGGGAACTGGAGCGCCGCGTGGTCGGCCATCCAGGGCATCGTGTCGGCAGTGTGGGGCGGCATCCAAGGCGTCGTCTCCGCCGGCATCGGCATGGTCAGCGGAGTGGTATCCGCCGCATGCTCGACAATCCGGAGCGTGTGGGCCGCGTTGTGGAATGGCGTCGGAAGCATTGTGTCGAGCGTCTGGGGCGGCATCGTCGGCACCGTAAGCAACATGGTTGGCCGTGTCGGGAGCGTCGTGAGCGGGATCGGCGGAACCGTCCGGAGCGCGGTGTCCGGCGCGGGAAGCTGGCTCGTCAGCGCGGGACGCAACATCATCCAGGGATTGATCAACGGCATCACAGGAATGGTCGGCTCGTTGTATTCCAGCATCACCAACGCGTTGTCGGGCTTGGTGGACAAGGCCAAGAACGCTTTGGGCATCCATTCCCCGTCGCGTGTGTTCCGCGACGAGGTCGGCGTGATGGTCGGACGTGGCATGGCATTGGGCATCGACGATTCCGCGCATGTGGTCAGCCGTTCCATGGATTCGCTCGTCTCCACGATGAGCCTCTCCGACGCGGACTGGTCGAAGACCGGCAGGCTGAACGTCACGGCCGGCACCGGCGCCAATGCCGGCGACGGCGATCTGCGGGAACTCATCGCGGCCGTCGAATCGTTGCACGACGACCTCGGATCGATCATCGCCAGGTACACGCCGACGATAGGGGACCGCGACTTCGCAAGGAAGGTGAGAAGTGCAATCGCTTGAATACGTGTGCGCGGCCACAGGTGAGCGCATCGGCTTCGAGGGGCCGCTGTACGGCGAGACGCTCACGGGACTGCGCGCCCGCGTCTGGGACTACAGCCTCGCCTCACGTGGCATGACGGGCATCACCCGCAAGGCACGCGAGGCGACAGTCACCGTGAAGATCCACGATTCTCCGGCCACGCTCGACCTACTGCGCCGCCTCGCGGACGCCGACATGGCATCCGGGAACCCGGGCACGCTCGTGGCCGACGGCGAATGGGAAGCCAAAGCGTGGATCACGAAAAGCGAACCGCAATCCATCACGCCCACGATGGTCGAGACGCAGTTGACCATCGTGCTGGCCGATGGCGTGTGGCGCCGTCCGACCATGACGCATTTCACGCCGCGATACGATTCCGGAACCGCCGACCTTGACTATCCATATGATTATCCGCATGATTTCGCCGGCATGGCATTGGGTGCCGAGATCGTCAACGACACGTCCATCCCGCAGCCGGTCAAGCTCACGATATTCGGACCATGCGCGCAACCGTACGTCATCATCGGAACCAACCGGTACGAGGTCGACGTGACCGTGCCATCCGGCTCGCGTCTGGAAATCGACGGCACCGGCGATGTCAGGACCGTCACCATGGTCAGCGGCACAGGTCTCGCCACAAACTGCTTCGCGCAGGCCGTGCGAGGGTCGGGCAAGGATTCCGGCCGGTACGTGTTCCAACCGCTCGCGCCCGGAACACAGCCGATCAGCTGGCCGGGAGGATTCCAATTCGACTTGACGGTCTGCGAGGAAAGGAGCGAACCGCCATGGACCTGATCGTCACCGACGCCACAGGCAAACCCGTGGCGAGCCACGCCTCATACACGCTCGACCTCGCGTTCGGTAGCGGGGAGAACGACTTCGACCTGCAGGTCGAAGACGCCGCGCTCAAGGCGGGGAGCCGCATCATGATCGACGGCACCGAGTACGGCGGCATCATCGACGACACGGATGTCGACGTGGACGGAGGCCTGTCCACCGTCACATGGCATGGCCGCGACTGGCATGGAGTACTCGCCTCGAAGATCATCGAACCGGACAGGAACAACGATTACCTCACCCTGTCCGGCACGATTCCCGTCATCATGCGCACGCTCGTCAGCCGTGCGGGATTGCAAGGCCTGTTCACCGTCACCGACGAAAGCGCCGACCACAAGACCACCTGCCAGTTCGACCGGTACGTGGACCTGTACAGCGGTCTGGTCAAGATGCTCAGGGCAAGCGGACTCAAACTCCGGTTGCGTAATGACGGCGACAAGGTATCCATGAGCGCCATGCCCGTCCGCACGATCGGCGACAGCATCGACTCGGACCTCATCGACTTCACCGCCAAACAGGCGGCGCACCCGATCAACCATCTCATCTGCCTGGGCAAGGGCGAACTCAAGGACCGTACCGTCATCCACTGGTACGCCGACGCGAACGGCACGTTCAGCCACACGCAGACCCTCAAAGGCCTTGACGAACGCACCGCCACATACGAGTTGTCCAACGCCGAAGCCGACGAGCTCGAGGACAAGGGCAGGCAGAAATTCCAGGAGCTTCGGAACACCAGCACCATCGACGTGGACATTCCCGACGGCATCGACGCGGACGTCGGCGACCTGGTCACGGGTCGTGACAACAACACGGGCCTCGTCGTCACTGCCGAGATCTCCAAGAAGATCGTCAAGGTTTCGGGAGGCGTGCTCACCGTCACCTACGAATCCGGAGGCGCCAGCGCCGGCGGCAACAGCGGAGAATCCTCCATCGGGGATGGTGGCCACGCCTACTACGCTGGAGCCGGCCTCAAACTCGACGCCTGGACGTTCAGCGCCGACGTGACCAGAAACGACATCGACGCGCTCAACAACGCATTGTCGGGTAAACAGCCGAAAGGCGACTACATCACCGGCCTGAAAATCGGTTCGGTGGACACGCTCGCCCCCGGTGCACAGGCAAGCGCGTCGCTCACGGGCGCCGGCAGCGACAAAACCTTGAATTTGGGGCTTCCGAAAGGCGACCAGGGTCCGCAAGGGGAGAAGGGCGACAAGGGCGACACAGGACCACAGGGGGCCGCCGGAGCGACCGGACCCACCGGTCCTCGGGGAGAGAAAGGAGCGACCGGGGAGCGAGGGCCGCAAGGCGTCGCCGGTCCCGAAGGCCCGCAGGGACTGCAGGGGATACGCGGCGAGAAAGGCGATAAGGGTGATGCCGGCGCGATCGGCGCGGCGGGACCGCAAGGCCCGACGGGTTCCACAGGTCCGCAGGGTCCCACGGGTCCACAGGGAGCGACCGGCCCCCAGGGCAGACAAGGCATCCAAGGTTCCCAAGGCATCCAGGGCCCGCAAGGGGAGAAGGGTGACAAGGGCGACAGCGGCGTATCCGCCCCCTCGAACGGCTTCTTCACGCTCAGCATGGAAGGCGACGGCGACCTGTACGTGAACTATCCGGACAACACGAACCCACCCTCGTTCGTCTGGGACTCCGAGAGCGGGAACCTGTACGTGGACATCCCGGAAAGGTGACACATGACGCGACTATTGATCGGCAACATCAAAGGACCCAAAGGCGACAAGGGCGATACCGGGGCCACCGGCCCGCAAGGCAAGCAAGGAGCGCAGGGCGTTCAGGGAGCTAAAGGCGACGTCGGCCTTCCGGCGCTCGTGATGAAGAAATCCCTCGTCGGCGAATATCCGGTGGGATCCACTTTCACGGGGAACGTGAGCGAATGGTTGAACCGAACACCACTCGCCAACGAATATTCGACCGCATTGTCAGGTGGCGGAAAATACAGCATCGTCTGGCAGTGCGTTTCACAGTCCGGCAGCCTATTCACGGGAAAGACGATTTCCCGTCAATCCATCATCGGAACGCAAGGCCCTACCGGCCCGCAAGGTCCGAAAGGCGACACCGGCCCTGCCGGACCTACCGGAGCAACAGGCCCCACCGGCCCGCAAGGCAAGCAGGGAATACAAGGTGCGCAGGGACTGCAGGGCCCACAGGGACCGACAGGACCGCAGGGTGCCAGCGGCGTGACGGCGCCAACTTCCGGATTCTTCACACTGCAGGTCGACCCGAACGGAGACCTGTACGCCGTGTACGCGGATACGACCACCGCGTCGGCGGCTCCCGTCTCCTACGATCCGGCGACGGGCGACCTGTACTACATGATCAATGACGGAAAGTAAGGAGCGCATATGACGAAGATTCTGCTCGGCAACGTCAAAGGCCCCAAAGGCGACACCGGACCGCAAGGCAAGCAGGGAGTGCAAGGACCGCAGGGCCCTGCCGGCGCCACTGGCGCGACCGGGGCCACCGGAGCGAAAGGAGAGGCCGGCCAACGCGGCGAGACCGGGTTGCCTGCCTTGATCAGCACACGCATACTATCCGGATACTGGACGTCCGCATGCTCGGATTTTGACTGGCGGGCACTCAGTTTCAACCGTGCCCCGGTCGTAGGCGAATACTTCTTCGCCATGACCAATGGCGGCAAGAACCTGATGTACGCGCAGATCACAGCCACCGGGAAAAACGTGACGTTCAAACCGGTTTCCAACACAAGCCTCGTCGGACCGAAGGGCGACAAGGGCGAGACGGGCATGAGCGCAAGCCAGGCGTTCATCGCCGCCCACCCGGTCGGCTCCCTCTACTGGACCACCGCCACAACAAATCCGGGAACCACCTACGGCGGCACTTGGAAGGAATGCAACACCATCCTTCCAGGACACATCTACCAGCGCACAGCCTGAAAGAGAAAGGAACATCAATGGCACGAACCACGAACATCACCAGATACACCTGCGACTGATGCCACGCCTCCGCATACCTCGCCGACGGTGACCCACGCACCTCCAGCGACTGGCACGACATCACACACACCACCGTCGACGGAGTCGCACAGGGCGCGCTCGTCTGTACCGCATGCTGGCAGACGTTCAAAGCGCTGGCAGCCACGCAGGACGCCGCCTACGCCGCATACCTCAACAACACAACAGATAGGAAGGAATGACCATGACCATGAATCTCATCACCGGCAAGGCCGGCGCTCCGCACATCACATCCAGCGACCAAGGAGCCATGCAGGCCGGACTGGTCGGAAACGGCAACTACCTGCTGCAAGGCAGCGACGGCAAATTCCCCGCCGTGACCATGCAGTCAGCAAACAAAGCGCTCATCCCGGTCCTCAACCTTGTGATCGAAGGACGATACGCACGCGTCACCGCGGCGGAAACCGTCACCATCGAAAGCGGAGTCACAGGACGGAACCGCAACGACCTAATCTGCGTGAAATACACGCGAGACTCGAACAACATCGAAACGATCGCGCTCGCGGTGCTGAAGGGCACCGCCACCAGTGGCACGGCGGCTGACCCCACGGTACCGTCGGATAGTATCCTGAACAATTCCGGCACCGTATGGATTCCGATCGCCCGCATTCCAATCAGTGGCATCACCGC
>NZ_JAHOJD010000014.1:0-20299 GCF_019129655.1 Bifidobacterium sp. MSK.17.10
TCGGCTCTGCCTTGGCCAACATCCTGTGGGTGGTGCTGGTCGGCTGGTGGATGGCGTTCGGCTATCTGGGAGCCGGCGTACTCAACTGCATCTCCATCATCGGTATTCCGTTCGGATTGCAATCGTTCAAGATGGCCAAGCTTGCGCTCTGGCCATTCGGAGCGGAAATCGTCAACCTGTAGATTCCAAATACTACAAAGCCGCCAAAGCAACCCTTGACGAGGCGGTCACCGACGTCAACAATTGGATTGACCAGCAAGCCGCCAAGGCCGAATAATAAAACACACATTATGCTGCTGCAGCAGCCAGTCCTTGCAGAACAATGTCATGACAAAGGCCCGAGGAGGCGGCGCTGCCGCAGATGTTCCGCTCCCATGGAGAGGATGTGATGCGTCGCGCGATGGCCGTGGTGAACGTAGTGAACCAGACGAGCACGCTCGTTCCCGCCGTGCTCGGCGGCGTGCTGTACGCGGCGGTTCTAGGACGGGATTCCATCACCTTCGCTCTGGACAGCTGAGACATCAAAGCCATGTGTGGATATGCAAACGGCCGTCATCAATCATGGTGATGTTGGCCGTTCACGTCCCATTAAATATACTTTCGCACCGTATCTGGCTTATATACGGCAGATTCGGGAGACTTGGATTCACAGCTGGGTCATTAGTCCAGAATGTGCATCCGGCTCTCGCAGCCATTTCCTGACGAAACCGGCTACTTGCAGCACGCTATTTCCCAATCGCCACTTACCGAACCCAATTGCCAGGCTGCGCCGCATCCACCATGACGCACCGTCACAAACGCTCCCGTCTGACGCGCTTTACTGGCCTTGGGCGCGGTAGCGGGCTTCGGTGGCGGCTTTGGTGGGTTCCCACCAGGCACGGTTGGCAGCATACCAAGCGATGGTCGCTTGCAAACCGGCTTCGAAATCGGTGTGCACAGGCTTCCATTCGAGTTCGGTACGCAGCTTACTGGAGTCGATCGCATAGCGCCGATCATGCCCGGGACGGTCACGCACCCAGTCGAACGAATCTTCGGCACATCCCATAAGTCGCAGAATCATACGCATCACGGCAATATTGCTCATTTCGCCATCTGCGCCAATCAGGTACGTTTCGCCGATCCGCCCGCGTGTAAGAATCTCCCACACCGCAGAAGAGTGGTCTTCCGTATGGATCCAGTCGCGCACGTTCTCGCCTGTGCCGTACAATTTCGGTCGCGCGCCTTCCAGAATGGATGTGATCTGTCGTGGAATGAATTTTTCCACATGCTGGTATGGCCCGTAATTGTTGGAACAGTTGGAGATCGTGGCGCGAAGCCCGTACGTGCGAACCCATGCGCGCACCAGCTGGTCGGATGCCGCTTTCGACGCACTGTATGGGCTTGACGGCTTATATGGCGTGCTTTCGGTGAATTTGCATGGATCGTCGAGCGCGAGGTCACCGTACACTTCGTCGGTGCTGATGTGGTGGAATCGCACGTCATGCTTACGGGCGGCTTCAAGCAAATGGAACGTGCCTTCCACGTTTGTTGTGATGAAGGGTTCAGGATTGGCGATGGAATTGTCGTTGTGCGATTCGGCCGCGAAATGCACGATCGCGTCATGACCAGGCACGATACGTTCCAGTAACGCAGCATCGCAAATATCACCTTGCACAAGTTCGACTTGCGATTGCGGAAGACCGGCGATATTTTGCGGATTTCCGGCATAGGTCAGTTTGTCGAGCACGGTTATGCGCACGTCAGGATGGTTATGCGCCACATAGCGCACGAAATTGGCTCCGATAAACCCACATCCGCCGGTCACGATGATGTTGCGCGGCTTGAAAATCTCACTACTCACGATTTCAGAGTACCGGCAGGGTTGCATCGTTCATGGAGCAATTTCACACCTACCTCATATATGGCAGATTTGGAAGGCTGACCGGAAATATCTACGAGACACTCGTTCGTCCACAGCTGAACACTAAAATGTACCCGGTTTAATTGTACAGAGCCTCCAATTATAAGGGGGCTATCTTTTTGAAGGATGCGACGATGCCTATTTTCTCGCCCGACCGTCACGCTTGTGCGCCTTCATACGCAAAACTTACTAAGCAGCCGATTACGGGCGGAACGTATCGCCCTCTTGCGAATGACAAAGACAGCAACGCTTGCGCTCCATCCGCCCTTTCAGGTCACCATGGTTCAAAGCTGTATACGCAGAAATCAGCAATTCACGCCATTTCCGATAACGCAAGCATTTTCATTCCCAAAGTCGTCGATGTGTTCCATCTGCCAAAAACAGCTGACGACAAATTCATTGACGAAGCTGCGAACAACAGTACCCATTCAGTTCCCCCGTCTACTGAAATTCAACTCACGCAAACTGACAAACATCCTCTGGTGCAGGCTGTTAAAGTCTGTAAGCAAGCAGCACACACCACAGCAAAAACACTTTCCGTCGCAGGGCACGCAGTCGCAAAAGCCGCCAAAACTACCGGCCACGCCATCCACACCGCTGCCACAGCAGTAAAAAACGCATGCCATACTTTTATTAATTTCAAAGCCGTTCAACTCATCATCAAGTTCTTCCAGAGAACGCATGCCCTGTGGAAGAAGCGCATGAGGTTCTCCTACGCGTTCTACGCCATCGTGTTCACCCTATTGACTTCCGCCGAAGTCATCTTCCTTCAGTGGGGCATGTATACCGAACCAACATACGATAAAAGCGACGAAGTTGATCAGACAACTAAAATCCTGAACAGTGTCGCAGGGCAAGTCACCAAATTCGTCAGTCAAATGTGGCTTGAGCAGAAATCTCTCTTTTTGGTTAATTTTGTCGGGCTCGGTCTTATTTATCTCGCGCTCATTTTTGTCACCAACAGATTCTGGATTGCGACACTTCTTTTCGGAACAGCTATAACAGCTTTTGGCGTAGCAAACAGCATAAAAATACAATTACGTAATGAACCAATCATTCCAGCGGATTTTACTTTTATATCTGGAGGAGACGCCGGCAATATTGCTTCATTTATTCCTGACAATTCACAGCAATTCGTCGAAAATGCCGTCACAGTCGTCATTTGGATAATTGCTATCTGTTTGTTGCTCTTCCTACTCGATAGACGTAAATGCTTTATCTACTGTTCATGGCGCAAACCATTCGCCAGTGCGAAAAACACCGTCGGCACATTCAGCCGAGCCCTCGCCGCCGTGGTTAGTGTATTCATCCTGGCATCCTATGCAACAAACTTAGGAACTGGTGGGTCATGGTCAAATATGTGGGCAGCCAAACAAGGTTATACGCCCACACTTTTCGACGCAGCAGAAGATGCCCGGAATAACGGTCCTGCGACGACCTTCTTAAGCCTGACAAAGGCTCCCACGATGGATAAACCTGAAGGTTATTCAAAACAGAAGATGCAGGCAATTTCAAAGAAATATTCAAAGCTTGCAAATTCCATAAATAAGTCCCGAACGCGGCAATTGACCGACAGCACTGTCATCATGATACTGTCAGAAACATTTGCCGACCCCACCAGACTCCCTGATATTACTTTTGATGAAGATCCCATTCCGAATATTCGAGATATCATGGGAACCACTACATCCGGCACCATGCTTTCGCCTGGTTATGGAGGTGGAACCGCCAACATTGAATACCAAGCTCTCACAGGTCTTTCTTTGGCGAATTTTAGCGATTCAATGATTGTTCCTTATCAGCAACTCGTACCGACTCAATCTAACCCATATTCGTTTAATCAGATCTGGACACAGAAATATGGAGAATCCGGTTCCGAGGCAGTGCACCCTTACTATCAAAGCATGTATCTAAGAAACACAAATTATAAAAAGTTTGGTTTCTCGCACCTTTATTCTCTCGACAGCGCAACCCCTGTCGAGCATACCGAAAAAATAGGAGAATCACCATATGTGAGTGATTCCTCCACCTATCAAGATGTTTTGGATTTGATCAAGAATCAAAAGAATCCAGAATTTCTGCAAGTCGTCACTATGCAAAACCACATGCCTTACAGCAACTACTATGAAGCGGAAGACGTCCTCCAATCTTCTGTTACCGATGACACACCTGACGATGAGCATAGTGCGATTAACGTTTTTTCTACGGGCCTGAAATACACGGATCAAGCAACACTTGACTTCCTCAGCCAGTTGAACCAGATCAACAAGCCTATTACAGTCATTTTCTATGGAGATCATCTTCCAGGCATCTATTTAAAAGAAGAACAAAATCCGGACGATTCGTTCCTACTTCATGAAACCGATTATTTCATTTGGTCAAACGATGCGTCACCATCTGCAAATGTTAAGCTTGACGACTCTGAAGCAGCTTTTTCTTCATCTAATTATTTCATGTCATCCGCAGCTGAGCATATGAATGCAAAAATTTCGCCATACCTAGCTTTGCTAACTAAACTCCACGAGGAAATACCTGCGATTAGCCGTGTCATCTCGAATAGGGGCGGAATCGGGCTCGGAACAGCAACTTATCTTCAATCCGACGGCACAGTGACTGATTCTGCCAGCATGAGCAAGACGCAAAAGCAACTACTAGCAGACTACAAGCTTGTACAGTACGATCAGACCTCCGGAAAGAACTATCTAAAAGAAAGCGACTTCATGAGTGTAGACTGAAGAAAGCTTTGAGTCCGAAGACAACACGATAGAAGGAAACAATGGATAAGACGCCACTCGTTTCAATCATTATCCCCGTTTATAATGCAGAACAATATCTGCCATTTTGTCTCGACTCAGTCAAAAACCAGTCTTGGAGCAATCTCCAGATTATTCTTATCGACGATGGTTCCACTGATTCTTCGCCGCAAATTTGTGATTTATATGCTTCTACCGACAACAGAATTATTGTAAGACACCAAGAAAATGGAGGTATTGCCAAAGCTCAGAATGCTGGACTGGATTTGGCGAAAGGTGATTACATCGCTTTTATTGATAATGATGACATAATGGCACGAGACAATATTGAAATTTTATTTCATGCGTTAGTCTCCAATCATGCTGATATGAGCAAAGCCCGTTGGCAACAGTTCGGCATTTCGCAGATCCAAGAAATCAAAACGAAAGCTTCAAATGGCACAGCTCTTACAGGCAAAACAACATCTTTTAGCAATCCTCTGCAGTCATATCAAACTGTTTTCAGCAAGCTATTTCGCGTTCTAGGAAAGATGGCTGGCAAAAACACTGAAGCTCGTTATTTTAATGAGGCGAATTGGTGCCGTTTGTATGCACGAAAAGTATGGGATGGAGTTCGGTTTCCCGAGGGTATTTACGCTCAGGACACTGCAATAGCCGGAGAGTTATATCTTCGGATGGAAACGGTAGTTGACGTTGATGCAACCCTGTACTACTGGTTGCAGAGGCCTGACTCTGTTACACATAAGATGCGTAGTGCCTCGTTCTATCATGATCACATCGTCGCAGCTAAGAAAAACTTCATTCTGTGTCAAGAGAATGATGTTATACCAGCGCGAAGCTACTACACTCTTACGGGCAATCTTAAAGATGAGGGAAAGGCTGCGAAGAGTTCTACTGAAAAGCAACAGTTTAGAATTGACCAATTGCAAGTTTCAAATCTAATCAAGTCTCTTTCTCTTAAAGATAGAATGATTTGCAATTCGCTTAAGCGGATGAGACTGATAGAAAAAAGAATATACGATGCGAAAATTAAGAATATGAAATAGTAAACGTGCGGCAACCTAATGCCGCACGTTTACTATTTCTCTTGCTGCTTTTCCAAAGAATTTGCATCGATTGTCGCTTGATCGTTTAAATCAACAGCAATAGCTGCTCGCACGCCTTTCCATTTCTCAGCGACAAAAAGTGGATTGACTACCAGCCAATACAATTTGCGTTTCCATGAATATTGATGATCTTGCAGAATGAACTTTGAGCCTAACGTATAGGCACGAATCATCTGTTTAATGACGAATGGCATGGAAATTGGGTCCATTGTTTTGCCAACACGTCGTACGCCGACAATCTCATCAAACATACGTTTCTTGTAATCACGTAATTTGATCTCATTAGTATGCCACACATTAGCTCTTGGCGCATAAGCTTTAACATAACCGTGCTTGACGAGATCCTCGCCAAACTTCTGATCTTCAGCATACGGCACGTCCTGGTATGGAACGTCTCCAAGGAGCACAGACTTACGAGCCGCCGAATTAACGTCTGAATAGAATGTAACTAGATCAAAAATTTGTTGAGAGTCGATAAAGTCATCCTCATAGAAAAGCGTCGTTCCGAAGTCTGGACCAAACTGCTTAAAGGTCCGTATTATCTCCTCTTTCAGCAGAGGAAGAGCATTAGGACGAGGATCTTGCTTGCCCATGACACCGGCAACCATCGGGAACCGTTCCATCGGCTGAATAATCTCGTACAGCCACCGATCATGAGCAGGCGTTGCATCTTGAGTCAGATACACGACATACTCGCCCTGAGCCATTTGAGCCGCCTGCTGACGTACCCTTCCGTGTGAGAAATCAGGCTTTGCAATGGTTTCATACCGAAAATGCTTAAACTTGGGCAACCAGGTTTTAATTATTTCAGGAGTACGATCTTTTGAGCTCGTATCAATGACAAGAATCTCGTATTCGAAATTTGTCTTTTGCTTAATTAGGCTTCCAAAAAGCTCATCAAGATTGTCTTCACCATAATAAGTAGGAATGAAAACAGTGGCTTTAATCTCGCTCATGGCTGGCAGTAGTCACCTCTCGCATGATAATTTTCTCGAACTTCTCATATGACGCGTCCCATGATGCACTCTCTGCCCCCTTGGAAATGCGCTGGCATCTTGCTTCGATGTCAGGATCAGAGACAACTTCATCCAATCCTTTGGCCAATTCGATTGGCGAGTCCAGAGTGTAGACAATATCTGAATTCTCACCAATTACCAAACGATTGTTCTCTCCATCGTTCATTACAGGAACACATCCTGCAGCAAGCAGTTCAAGAGGAAGAAGCGATGCGTTCGTTAAAGAAAGCACCAAACATGCCTGAGAGTCATGGTAAATCGAAGAAAGCTCCACAGGACTGACGATTCCTCGATTTTCGTACGGGAATGGAATGTCATAATCAGATACATCCCAACCAAAGAAAACGATATTGTAGTCAGGATGTATTTGGTGGAACTTCGCCAAAGTCAAGACGCCAATTTCGAAGGCGCGTCTCTCAGTCACAGGTCTTGCATAGAAACAAATCTGCTTCTTTTTTGAAGTTTTTCCAGTAGGACGATAAATATCTAGATCTGCGCCAAAGTCAAAGAAATCAGCTTTCATGCCGTATCCTCCGACCTTTTTCGTCAGCCAACGCCCAGCTGTAATACCGTAAAAACCAAAACGATAAGTGTTCTCAGCTAACACTGCTTTAGAGCCCATTCCGTAAAAGAGCGGCTCGAAATCCTGAACGAAATACATTTTATGGGCAGGATTCTTCATATTGAAAACAGGATAAGCGGTTTCCCATCCCGTCGCGAACAGGACATCGATGTCTTCTTTTTCAGCCTGACTCATAGGCAGACAACGAACATCAATATCAAAATGCTCTTTCAACAACTGGTGAGAATAATCAGCTGGCTGTTGTGAGATGCTCTCGTAGATGAAAAAGGTGACATTATGTCCGCGCTCTTGCAACGATTTCGCAAAACGAGCGATTGTATGCTGACCACCGCTACCAATGCTGATGGGCGAAAGAACCCATCCAATATTTAACTTTGCCTTATCAACCTTCTTAGGCGCAACATACGGCTCAGCAACAAAATCAGCTTTGACAACATCTTTCACAGATGTCATAACGTCAATAGGGCGCTTCGAAATAACGCTTTGCACCGCATGAGAACGCTTCAGCTTACGTTTTATAAAAGAAATGCACCGCTCAAAAGTGACCTTAACTCCGTTAGACCGAAGGTATTGAAAAAAAACGCTGATATATTTCACTTCTGGTTCCCCTTGATCATATTTTTCAGCTTACGTCCAGGAGCAGTAATCGTCCTACCTATCCTCCAAGAACTAGATTTTTCCATTGCCTCTATGCGTTTACGCAAAATATCATTCTGAAGAGAAAGATCGTTCTGCATTTTTCGAGCGTCCTGAAGTTCCTCATCAAGATGCTGCTGAATTCTGCGCAAATCATCACACTGCTCCTGGAGCCACTCTTTATCACCTTCCAAAAGAAGTGCACGATTCAGGGAATGAAAACCTCTTGTAAAAAGCCTTATATACGATTCATTATCTGCGATATGAGAAAAATCAACCGTTCGAAAAGAGCTGCCACTATCATAACCTGTGAAATCAGTGACTCTTTTAATTAGCTGTTCACGTATTTTTAGATACGATTTAGGATTTTCCTTCGGTGTATCAACGTCAAAAAGTGAATAATCATTAAGATATTCTTCATCAGTCGCACTGTTTACCAGCTCAGCTAATCCGGCATACCTTTTTTCATCGTATTTATTCCGATCCTTGACTAAAAAGACCGGCGTTTCAAGTGCAAGTGCCGGAAGCATGGCATGCAGCCTCGTAGAAATGACAGCAGAAGCCGATTGATACAAATACAAGAAATATTCAGCTAACTGAAGACGATCGTCTTGACTCATATCTGCATCAAAATACGGAGATGCCTGTATGACTGAGCGGTTAGTATGACTCTGAACCATCTCCACAACAGGCTGAGGAACATCCACCGCTAAGACAAAGTCACCTTTGGGAATACCCGGGTCCCTTTGCAGAGTTAAAGTCATGCAACCTGAAAAATAAGACTCAACCCCATGTTTCTGCAAAAGCTCCAACGTTGAAAGGTCTCTCGCTCCTACAGGACCATGGTCATTAAGATAATGAATGCTCGTATCGTTAAAAAAAGTATCAAGAACCTTAGAGTCAGCCTGATCAATATACATTGATACAGTAAGGGGAATCACTTTATTGGACTTCGGAGGCCACTTGTACGGCGCATGCATAAACCACCCATTAGTGATTATTTTTGTCTCCTCATCAGGACAATATTCACCCAGTCTGTCTCGGTCTATATAAGTATCCACCGATGGCAAAAAACGCCTTGCCGCTATGCTCTGAATTTCATCCCCGATGTTCTCGGTCTCATATTTGAAAAGGCCGTATTTCATATTATCCCTCCATTGGAGACAGAACGAAATCGAAGTCAGGCTTCCAATTCTGGCTCACGTCGACAGGAGCATGAACCTCGAACAACAATGCATTGTTTGCCATTAAATAGTTTTCGCTTCTATCTTCCTTTTTCACTGCTACTTGCACTGAAAAAATGCCGTTAGGAAAAATGTTATCTACAGAAAGGCGCAGATGCATATTTTTCCCTTCGGAAAACACGATTTTCTGATTAACGTTCTTATCATCGCTGGCGACACGGAAAACAATCTCTCCGACCTCGCTATTAATAACAAAAGTCAAAACCGCATCTTCTAAATTTCTCTTCGGGAGGATATCTAGATTAAAGACAAGCTCGCTGTCAGTAATCTCATGGGATATTTTGAAATCAACATTCTCCCTTCGTTGACGAGTTTCCTCCTCTTTCTCGGAGATCGACATCTCAGTGTCGCCACCAGAAAATTGAGATTCAAGGTTAGCGAGATCAAGACGCTGACTATTCAACTCTTGATATGCTTGCGCGACTTCCAAAGGAGTACCGTCAATTTTAAGATCACCATCATGAATCAAAATAGCGCGATTACAGAAACGTTGCACCGAGTCCATGGAATGAGTAACAAGTACAACGGTCTTTTTCTCGCGACGCAATTTAGCAAAATACGCATAACATTTACGCTGAAAAGCCTCATCTCCAACTGCCAAGATCTCATCTAGCAGGAGGATATCGGACTGAGCACGAATAGCCATAGAGAACGCCAAACGGACAAGCATGCCGCTGGAGTAGTTCTTGATCTTCTGTTCCATAAATTGACCAAGTTCGGCAAAATCAACGATATCGTCATACATTGCGTCAATCTCTTTGGTTGAAAAACCCATCAGGGCTCCGTTGAGATAAACGTTATCATGTCCGGTTAGTTCAGGGCTAAAGCCAACGCCCAATTCAATAAATGGCACCAAAACGCCGTTAATGTTGATGCTTCCAGAATCAGGATAGTATATTTGCGCCATCAACTTCAGCAACGTGCTCTTTCCGCTGCCATTACGTCCTACAATTCCAATAAAATCTCCCTTGTTGATTTTAAAGGAAATATCACGTAAAACCTGATGCTCTTCATACCCCTTTTTCCCACTTACAGCGTTAAAGATCGCTTGTTTCAGACTAGAGGCCTTCTCAAGCGGCAACTTGAAGCTTTTGGAAACATCTTTGACTTCAATCGCAATATCGTCATTCATCGCTACCACTTACATCACCTCAGCGAATTGCTTGGAGCTCTTGTTAAAGTACCAAGAACCGATTGCCAGTACTATCACAACAAGCGACAGCGGAACCAGGCCAATAAGCGGATTGTTCCACATCGACCAAAGCGTCTGCGTGTAGTCTGTAACTAGGTTATACCGGATGTCTTGAATTATCTGAGCCATAGGACTCAACATCATTAATTTTGCCATGAAAGGATGCGTAGCACTCACCATCGTTATCGGATAAATAATCGGGGTCGCGTAGAAGAACAGCTGCAAAGCCACTTCCCAAAGATACCCAACATCACGATACTTCACGAAAAGAGATCCTAAAAAGAGACCTATGCCTAATGCCAACAGATACATCTCAAGAATGTTCAATGGCAAAAGTAACACTGTCCAGCGAAACTTAACCCCTGTCAACAAGGCAAAGACAAAGACCACAATCAAGTTGAAGAAAAGATTAATCAACGCAGAGATTGTTCCTGACAGAACAATGATGTATTTAGGGAAATTGATTTTCCTAATCAAATCTCCACGCGAGACAATCGCCTGCAAGCCCTGTGTTGTGGCCTCCGCAAAAAAAGTCCAAAAAGAAATACCAGCCAAAAGATACACAGCGTAGTTAGGGATATCCCCTCCCATCGCCAGAAACTTTGCGAACACTATATACATAACCGCAAATAGCATCAGAGGCTTCAGGATAGACCACAAATATCCTAAAGCAGATTGCTGATAACGTAATTTAAAATCTGTAACGGTGAGCTCGCGAAGAAGCACACGGTTACGCTTGCTAAACAGGTTCAAACTTCCTCCAAATCGTAATTGAACTCAGACACTGATCATCAGCTTACCGAAGTCTTTCTAAAATAAAGGACCACAGTTTCTAATCTTTCTTTGACTTGAGAATGATTTTATCTTCAGCGACATCCTTGAGATGCTTACCATATGGGCTTTTGCCGTATTTCTCGGCGGCTGCCATCAACTGCTCTCGAGTAATCCAACCATTCTCGAATGCAATTTCCTCAGCCACTGCGATCGGCAGACCTTGCGCTCTCTGAACCGTACGCACAAACTCGCCAGCCTCAAACAGGCTATCCATCGTGCCCGTGTCCAGCCATGCATAACCACGACCTAACGTTTGCACATTCAAAGAACCATCCTCAAGATACATCCTATTGAGGTCAGTAATCTCCAATTCACCGCGTGCGCTCGGCTTGATCTGCTTGGCGAATTCGACCACACGCTCGTCATAGAAATACAGGCCGGTCACCGCATAGTTGGATGCCGGGTGTTCCGGCTTCTCTACGATAGAGATAGCCTTCTTGTTCTCGTCGAACTCGACCACGCCGTAGCGTTCCGGGTCATCCACGTAATAGCCGAACACTGTAGCACCATGCTCCACTGCGACAGCCTTGCGCAGGGTACGCCCCAACCCGTTGCCATAAAAGATGTTATCACCCAACACAAGCGCGCACGGCTCGCCGTCGATGAACTCCTCACCCAGCAGGAACGCCTGTGCCAGCCCGTCCGGGCTCGGCTGGACCTTGTAGGAGAAAGTCACGCCATACTGGCTTCCATCGCCCAGCAAACGCTCGAAATTAGGCAGATCATGCGGTGTGCTGATAATCAGGATGTCGCGAATGCCCGCCATCATCAGGACGCTCAGGGGATAGTAGATCATCGGCTTGTCGTACACCGGGAGCAGCTGCTTCGACGTGACCGTGGTCAACGGATACAGGCGGGTACCGGAACCACCGGCAAGGATGATGCCCTTCATAATCGTCCTGCTTTCTGACGTATCTTTGGGTAATAAGCGTTTCCAGCTTAGTAGGTCAATCCAATATTGAAAAACCGCGCAGAAGAGTCTGCGCGGTTTCATCGCATTATCAGGAAGTTTCTTCCCCGTGGATCACTCGGCCAGTTCCTTGGCGACGTACGCCTTCAAGGACTCCTCCCAATCAGGCACGCGGTATCCCGTCGCCTCGATCTTCCCAAGGGCAAGGGCGGAATGCGTCGGACGCGGGCTGACCGGGTTCTTCGCGTTCGCGAAATACTGTTCCGTCGAAATCGGCTCGACCTTGTCGCCGTTCCCGTTCGTCAGATCGAACACCTCGCGCGCAATCTCGGCCCAAGACTTCACCGCGCCAGAACCCGTCAGATCGTACGTGCCGTACGCGGCGTCCGAATCCAACAGGTGGAAGATCGCATCCGCCATATCCCTGGTGAACGTGAGACGCCCGTACTGGTCATCCACCACCGTCACCTTCTCCAGCTCACCGTTCGCGACCCTGCCGGACAGGCCCATCATGGTCTTCACGAAGTTATGGCCCTCGCCGATCACCCAGCTCGAACGCAGGATATAATGACGCGGGCAATTCGCGACCGCGATGTCACCCGCGGCCTTCGACTGGCCGTACACGCCCAACGGCGCGAACGCCTCCGACTCGTCATGCAATTCGGCGGTCCCGTCGAACACGTAATCGCTCGACACGTGCACCAGGGTGATGTTGTGCTCGCGGGCGACTTTGGCGAGCAGGGCAGGGCCCTGTGCGTTGGCCTTCCATGCCACGGGGCGTCCCTCCGGGGTCTCCGCCTTGTCGACCGCGGTGTACGCACCGGCGTTGATGACCGTGCCGTACAGGCTCCAGTCGAACCGGCCGTACTGTGCCGGGTCGGAGAAGTCGAACGTGTCGATGTCGTTGAACTCGAAGCCCTCGAGGCCGTGCTCCTCCACGTAGTCGCGGATGGCGTGGCCGAGCTGGCCGTTGCAGCCGGTGACCATCGTGCGGCGCGGGGCCATGGGCTTGGCGTCCCTGAGCATCGGATGGTGCAGATCGGCCTCGCTGCGTTCGGACTCCTCCAGCGGAATCGGCCACTGGATGTTCAGCTCCGGGTCCGCGAGGTTCACGAAGGTGTAGGTCTTCTTCTGCTCGAGGCTCCAATGCGCGTTCACGAGATACGTGTACGCGGTGCCGTCCTCCAACGCCTGGAAGCTGTTGCCCACGCCACGCGGCACGTAGATCGCCTTCGATGGATCCAATACGGTCGTGTACACTTGGCCGAAGGATTCGCCCGGACGCAGGTCCACCCACGCGCCGAACACGGAGCCCGTGGCGATCGAGATGTACTTGTCCCACGGTTCCGCGTGGATGCCTCGCGTCACGCCCTTCTTCGCGTTGAAGCTGATGTTGTTCTGCACCGGACCGAAATCCGGCAGGCCTAGCGCGGTCATCTTCGCCCGCTGCCAGTTCTCCTTGAACCAGCCACGGTTGTCGCCGTGCACCGGCAGGTCGAACACCAGCAGTCCCGGAACGTTCGTCTCCTCGACCCTCAAATCCTTCTCGAAATCCATACCCTCGTAAATCCTTTGCCGTAGATGGGAATCATCATGGGACCACGCCCTTTGGGGTGTGACCGTTCTCGTATGCGTCTTACTGGCCCTGCTGCTTGTACCTGGCTTCGGTGGCGGCCTTGGCGGGCTCCCACCACTGGCGGTTGCTTGTGTACCAGTCGATGGTGGCCTTCAGACCGGACTCGAAGTCCGTGTGCGTGGGCGTCCAACCCAGTTCGGTCCTGAGCTTCGTGGAATCGATCGCGTATCGACGGTCGTGGCCCGGACGGTCCTTCACCCAGTCAAACGCGTCCTCGCTCTGTCCCATCATCTTTAGGATCATGCGAAGCACGGTGATGTTGTTCCTCTCGCCGTCCGCGCCGATCAGGTAGGTCTCGCCGATCCTGCCCTTAGTCAGGATCGTCCACACGCCGCTGGAATGGTCCTCGGTGTGGATCCAGTCGCGTACGTTCTCGCCCCTGCCGTACAGCTTCGGCCTCTCTCCCTCGAGGATGTTCGTGATCTGTCGGGGAATGAACTTCTCCACATGCTGGTACGGGCCGTAGTTGTTCGAGCAGTTGGAAATTGTGGTCCTCAGGCCGTACGTGCGCGTCCACGCGCGCACCAGCATGTCGGACGCGGCCTTCGTGCTCGAGTACGGACTGGACGGATGGTACGGGGTGGACTCCGTGAACTTGGCCGGATCGTCCAGCGCCAAGTCGCCGTACACCTCGTCCGTGCTCACGTGGTGGTAGCGGATGCCGTATTTGCGCACGGCCTCGAGCAGGCGGAACGTGCCTTCCACGTTCGTCTTGAGGAACGGTTCCGGATCCGCGATCGAGTTGTCGTTGTGGGATTCGGCCGCGTAGTGCACGATCGCGTCGTGGCCCGGCACGATCCTGTCGAGCAGCTCCGCGTCGCAGATGTTGCCGTGCACGAACTCGACACGATCCTCCGGCAGACCCGCGATATTCTCGATGTTGCCCGCATAGGTCAAGGCATCCAGCACAGTCACATGCACGTCCGGATGGTTGTTGACCACGTAATGCACGAAATTCGAACCGATGAAACCACAGCCACCGGTCACAATGATGTTCTTAGGAGTAAACGTCTCTTCAGCCATATGTGCAATAGTACTTTCCCTCTTAGTCAAAAGCACACTAAACACTTCATTGACCAGATTTCGAATTCTGAGCGAAGGAACACTGCCTTCGGCTAAAGAACAGCAAAGGCGTTCCAATATCCGTCACTAGATTTTTTCGGCCATACTCTATCGAAGAGCTTCGTCCACAACCGATCCACAGCAACCCTATACAAACTCTTTCGCACGAGCTCCAACACAGTCGCGACACAAAAAACAACGAATATCGACAACACAGACAGCAAAATCGCGTATTTGTCGTTATAAAAAACAGACAGGTTGACCCAATTGAACCATAGCTGCTTACGAATAAACGGCTGCTCAGTAATCAGATAAACACCAAATGATGCCGAAGCAATATGATTCACTATCTTTGAATGGAAATGCATCCCACGAAAAAGACCAAACAAGGCAAAACTTACCGCGAGAATAGGAATCGACCATTCGTCCTGAACCGGTTCAAGATAGATGGGAAGATTGTCCGCATCTCCGACCCATACCGCCGACAAGACAGCATTCCAAATCACAATAGCGAACAGCCCCAGCAAACCCGCAACGTTTAAAACGAACCGAGATAGCCTCAATGAATACCACTTATAGTAAGCAAGTAACGTGAAAACATAACAGAAACCAACAAAATTAAGCCCCATACCTAGATTCGCCCCGGGAACAAACCTTAAAAGTCCCCACAAGACAATCATTAAAATACATAATTGCAGGTGAGGCCATTTGCCCATCTTCTGTAAAGACGTTCGCACAAAAGGCAGCAGAAGCATGAAAACCGAGTAACTGCTTACATACCACCACTCATTTCGAGTAAGCGGGAACAAAAGGTCAAGCCATGTCGAGGCAATTACAGAAGTCGGATCAATAATAAACTGCAACACCAAAGAACTCAGGTTCCAGAAAAACAGGATGCTCCACAGCGACCAAATTTTTTTCGCAGCCTGTCGAAGCGATATTTCCTTATCGGCAAGGAACCAAACGGTGATAAGAAGGAATAAAGCGATTCCAATCTTTCCTGACGCCCTGTAGAAAAACTGGAAAAAGAGACGTTTCAGACAAAAAGGTTCTGCCCACAAATCAAAGGGACAATGAACAACTAAATGATGAGAAACAATAAGAATGATTGCAATTATCCGGAGAAGCTCCAGCCCGGATTCTCTGTTTTTCTCTGTCTTCATCTGTTATTTGGTTTCTGAATGGTTGTCATGTCGCTCTGCTCGACACAATCAAATATAGACCTTACTTTCCACTACCGTTTTCCAACCTATTAAAGGGCATACACGCGGAAATAATCAAAAGTACTGGTGCCGAAAAAACTAGAGGAAGAGCATATCTTGCGCTCTCATTCACGGGAGACAACAGACATACGCAGAAAACCAGAACACAAGGAACCATTGCAATCAATAGCTTATAATTGCGCTTAAAGCAAGCTAAACATATAGCAAGACACCCAATCCAAAAATATGTTCCTGGTTTTACAATCAGATTTACGACCGGGATTTTATACAGCTTCGCAAATGACTGCAAGAATTTCTCACGCAGATTTTCCGTTTCCCCTAAATATGTCGGATACAATTCTTCATCCGGAACACCCATATACTGTTTCCACCCACTAACTGTCTGAGAATTCATCCATTGGAAACTGTCATATACAGAGCCTTGTCCAATACTTGCCCTACATGGGTAGAAGAAACCAAATGTTCCAGAAAATGTCGCCGACAGATAGGTATCTGGATGTATAACAAGATGACGGCCCCATACCTTCAGAAATGCTCTCAACGAAAAATCTTTTCTGAAAAGAACTTTCACAGGATCAACGAGTTCGGGCAAATATTTAGCACCAAGATCACTCCATAGCGCATCATCTACAAGCATCTCGTTTAACTTTTTCTTTTCATCAGCCGTAAACGAAGATGGATTATCCCGAACCTCCCTCGAAATCTGCTGAACAGGAATCGTTAACATTTCAATACGACTCCCCTTCTGCGGATTAATCAATGCCGAGCTCATCAATGACGCAACAGCAACGACACCAACCAAGCCCACGGAAAGAAAAGTGTATAATTTCTTTTTATCTTTCACCTGAACAAAAGAAACAAGAGCGGCACATGCAATCGCAATAATCAAACCCTCATTGCGGAAGACACTCATCACCATAAAGGCACAAGAAAAGAGGACGACAAACGTCCTTTCATTTATCACTTTCTTGTCACCAATCACTTCCACGAGTAAAACCGTCATCACCGCAATCGCGGCAGCATAAGGTACATCTTTTAAAACAGACAATGAGTACAGCGGGAAAAGCGGGTTCAGCGCGGAAAAACCAACAAGCACACACCACAAGCAAAAGACTCGATTGATCCTCTCTTCACCTTCTGCAACAAACAGACGCTGATATACAAACCATGCTATAAACGCTAGAACAGCGGAAACAAGCAGTACTTGAATACTCGTGTAGATAAAGAACTGGGAATTTGCTCCCAACGGTTTCCCAATTGAAAATAAAACACCAATAACAAGAGTTGCCAAGACAGGGTGCTGAGAATTATATGAAGTATAGCCATAAAACTGCGACAGCTGCCAGAGACTATCATAAAACCCTAGTCCCGGCGCAAATAACGCATAATAAGGAATCCAAGCAACAATAATCAGTACCCAAGCAGAAAAAAATGGGTGCCGTACTTTCCTGCAGTTCTTCGACAATTCCGATTCTTTAGGCACGCTCATATGAGAAAGAACCGCGTACATAATCCCAAATGCTATTAACGAGATAACGCAGAATGAGATAAACGATTTACAACTATCAAAAAACTGAAAACTATGTGTTTTAGAAAAAGAGTATCCTAATACCATTAAAAAGGAGAACGGTAAAGAAAAAAGACTTGAAAAAATCATTTTCCTTCGGAAACTAACAACATGTTTTTCCAAAATTTTCTCATTTCATTCTCTCTTAAAATAGAGTGACGCATAGAGGTACATCACCCACTATGCGCCACTCTATTTTTTACTTCTCTTCGTGATACTCTTTGTCGGTATTCACATTCCAGACGTTCTTTTTATCTCCACGACCACTCTTGATGTTATCGACTGCTTCAAAAGCAGTAGCCATGGAATGATCCATATTGTTGTAGCGGTGTTGGCCATTACGTCCAACACAATACAGGTTTCCGAAGGAATCCAGCCACTTCACCAGATCATCAATCTGATACCAGGTATCAAAGTAAGCAGGATATGCCTTCTTCACACGTTCACGATGAGAATCCTGAATATCGTTCTTTGATGCGATAATTCCCATCTTCACAAGCTCATCAGCCGCGAAATCAATGCACTCCTGATCTGTCATTTCCCAGAAAGCATCGCCTTCATTGCAGAAATACTCCAGACCAATCCAGACCTTGTTATCGACATCCTGAACCAGATACGGACTCCAGTTGTTGAACACCTGAATACGTCCAACCTTCACGCTGGTATCCTGTACATAAATCCAGCAGTCCGGAACGATTTGCGGATTGCCCAAGGTCGGAATATCCGTTTCATTCTTGAGATTCAGGTGATCAACAAGGAAACCAACCGTCACGAAATCACGATACGGAAGACCATCGGCAATCTTCTTCATATCCGACGGAACCGGCTTCGTAGCCTGGTCTCCCGCTGCAATGGAATCAACCAGATCCTTCACAGGCATGGAGGAAATAAACTCATCACCCGTAAGAGTCTGCTCATGCCCTTCGCTATCGCGATAAACAACAGAAGCGATCTTTCCTTCGGCCGTTTCGTTGATCTTCACGACTTCAGCATGCTTAATAATATGCGCACCGAACTCTTCATCATGCTTAGCGACGGTTTCCCACAGCTGGCCCGGACCGAACTTCGGATACCAGAACTCTTCAATCAATGAGGTCTCACCCTCGCCAGCCTTCTTTTCTTTGCCAACAAGCTTGCCCCAAGCATCCTTAAGCACCGCCATAATGCTGATGCCCTTCACACGCTGCGAGCCCCAATCAGCGGAAATAACAGACGGGTGACGGCCCCAAAGCTTCTCCGTATATCCTTCGAAGAACATTCCGTAGAGGGCTTTACCAAAACGATTGATATAGAAGTTTTCCAGATTATCTTCCGGAAGCTTATGAATAAGGGACTTAAGGTAGGAGAAACCCACTTTCATGGTCTGAATAAAGCCCATATTCTTCAGGGTCTGCGGTTTCAGGCTCACAGGGTAATCGAAGAACTTGCCATGCCAGTAAATACGGGAAACACGGTGACGCTTCAGCATCACTTCGTCTATTTTCTCCGGATCAGGGCCGCCAGGCTCCATGTCATGAGCACGATTCAGCTTCTTGTCGTCGTAAGACGGAGCACCCTGCAGAGGAAGAATGGTCTTCCACCAATTCATCACGCGGTCATCCTTCGAGAAGAAGCGATGACCACCGATATCCATACGATTCCCGTTGTGGCGCACAGTACGGGAAATACCGCCAAACTCGCCGGAAGCTTCAAGAACAGTGACATCATACTGCTCGGAGCCGTTATCCTTAAGAAGCTCGTAAGCCGCAGTCAAGCCAGCGGGACCGCCGCCGATAATTACAATGGATTTTTTAGCCATTATGAAATAATCCTTACCTGCATAAAGCTGGTATCAATTCTTTACGGGAACAAACTCTACTACAGAGTCGAAACACCATTTCTAATGTGCGTAAATCGACCTTTTCTGGAAATCTTGTCTCCAGATCGAGCCCAAGTTACGTTCCTCCGAAACCGGTCCTCCAAGTTTCGAGAAACCACCCTTAGCGTAGTACTCTTTTCGCAGATTCAGCATCACGATGTACTTCTCGGAAGCCCCGTTACGGGTCCACACATCACCGTTCTCGCAACGCTGGCGCCAATACCCGTTGCCCATGTTCTCCTCGTTCGCCACAGGCGCGCCCAACCAGGAGAAACCACGATGCTGGTTCCACGAATCACGCAGATCGAACTTGATCACGAAACGATAATTCGTGCCGTCCTTGCTCCACACATCGCCATACTGGAAACGCTGGCGCCACCAGCCACGGCCCATGCTCTCCTCATCCGCCACGGGACCACCCAACGACGAATACCCGCCATTCTTATAGAAAGAATCACGCAGATTCAGCATCACGATGTACTTCTCGGAAGCCCCGTTACGGGTCCACACATCACCGTTCTCGCAACGCTGGCGCCAATACCCGTTGCCCATGTTCTCCTCGTTCGCCACAGGCGCGCCCAACCAGGAGAAACCACGATGCTGGTTCCACGAATCACGCAGATCGAACTTGATCACGAAACGATAATTCGTGCCGTCCTTGCTCCACACATCGCCATACTGGAAACGCTGGCGCCACCAGCCACGGCCCATGCTCTCCTCATCCGCCACGGGACCACCCAACGACGAATACCCGCCATTCTTATAGAAAGAATCACGCA
>NZ_JAHOJD010000015.1:0-15278 GCF_019129655.1 Bifidobacterium sp. MSK.17.10
CGCCGTCCGCGTGAGAGAGTTCCAATTCCTCGCGGACGGCTTTCCTTATCGCGCCAAGCATCGCCGGGTGCAGGCGTTCGAACTCCTCAACGGAAATCGGGTTCATGGATTCGTCCGGCGTCTCGGCCGGAATGTTGATGCTCATCTCGGATTCTCCTTTCGATTCATTCGTCGGCGAGCGCCTAACGCTCATGGTCTGATCTGCTTGATGTTGTCGATTGGCTGGAGGAGCAGCGTTAGCAGCTGCAGAAAAGTCATGTCGAACATTGCAGCGATGTTTTCCATATCGCCCAGCGTGAAGTCTTTTTCTCCATTGAGTTTTCGGTTCACAAGCGGCCGTCCACATCCAATCGCTTTCGCGATATCTTCTTGTGTTTTGTGCCTGCGAGCCATCTCTCCGCGAAGGTTGTCTCTCATAAGTTCCGCTTCGCTTGTCACCAGACCTCCTTTCTTGCTGCTCTTTGCTGACAGTTACAAACCGTATTCAAATGAATACTGTCAGATGGGTATTCATTTGAATACTTTACAGAAAGTACACAATTGGGTATCTTTGGGCTATGGGAACAAGAGCCAATAACGATGTGACCGCTGGTGCGCGGAGCATCATGCAGTATTGCAAATCACTACAAGTCAAGAGCGGCATGACTGCAACTGAATTCGCAGCGGAATGCGGGTTCAGCCGCAATTATTGGTTTGTTCGAGCTCGTTTTGACGCACCACTAACAATTTCGGACTGCGAGCGCATTGCCAATGTATGCGGGATGACGCTGAAAGAGCTATTCACCCGCGCCCTGGGCAGCGATGCCGCACGAGCCTACGCCGCCCGCGAGCGCGAGTTCCAGGTCACGGATGATCTGGTGGATCGTATCGCTTCCCGTCCGGAGGATTTCGGTGTGGCTGCCAACGACGATCCGAACAAGGCACTCGAAGCGGAAACGCCAAGAGATTGAATTTTTAATGCAAATCAACCAAGGAAAGAAGGAAACCATGTACAGGAAGACAATCGCAACGGCCGTCGCCGGTCTGCTCATTCTCGGGCTTGGCGCATGCGGCAACGCCAGTGACGCCAAAACCGCCGACGCCGGCAGCACGAGCCAATCGCAGACGACGAAGAAGCCGGCAGAGAAGAAGCCGGCAGAACAGCCTGCGGATCTGACCGGCACGTGGAAGCAGACCAACTCCGGCAGCACGGATTCCTGGATGGAGGCCGAGATCACGGCCGACACGATCACCGTCCAGTGGGTCAGCGACAACGGCGATACGAAGAGCCTGTACTGGAAGGGCTCCTACAGCGCACCCGACAAGGCCGGCGACTGGAAATGGACGAGCCAGGGAGACACCGCGGCGATGCAGGCGTCCCTGCTCGGCTCGCAGGACACCACCAAGGACTTCACCTACACCAAGGCGGACGGCGTCAGCTGGGAGACCACCGCGATGGGCACCACCACAGTGGTGAAGACCGCCAAGCAGTGAGCGATAGGCTCAGCAAGCCGCTCAAGGCGGGAGCTCCAAGGAACTGGGTCTGCGCGCGTCATACGCGGATTGAACTATTAGAAATAACCGAATAGTTCAAAACCGTTGGAAACATCAACAACAGACCATTTTGTTGACGTCAACAAGATGGTTGTGGAATCGGAAGGAGACAAGCATGGCGGACGAACCACAGGAAGGCCGGATAATCCTCTACCAAGAGGACGGGCGCAACGTACCAGTCGAAGTCACGTACTGGCGGGAGACGTTCTGGCTCACACAGCAGAAAATGGCAGAATTGTTCAATGTTACCGTGCCGACCATCAACGAGCATTTGAAAAACATCTTCTCATCCGGCGAACTGACAGAGACGTCAACCATTCGGAAATCTCGAATAGTTCGACAAGAAGGTTCTCGCCAGGTATCAAGAGAAATCTCTTTCTACAATCTCGACGCAATCATCGCCGTCGGATACCGCGTCAACAGCAGACAGGCCACACAATTCCGCCAATGGGCCACCGGCATCCTACGCGAATACATCGTCAAGGGATTCGCCCTCAACGACGACATGCTCAAGAACGGCAGACCGTTCGGAGACGACTATTTCGAGGAACTGCTCGACCGCATCCGCGACATCCGCACCAGCGAGCGTCGGTTCTGGCAGAAGGTCACCGACCTGTTCAGCGAGGTCAGCTACGACTATGACCCGAACTCGCAGACGGCTAGGGACTTCTTCGCCAGCTGCCAGAACAAGATGCACTACGCCGTCACCCATCAGACCGCCGCCGAAATCGTCATGGATCGTGTGGACGCCGGCAAGCCGAACATGGGATTGACTACTTGGAAGGGCGCTCCGAAAGGACATCCACGGTCCACGGACGTGACCGTGGCAAAGAACTATCTGAACGAACGCGAGATGAAGGCGTTGAACACGCTCACCACCGGTCTGCTGGACCTCGTGGAGGCACGAGTACTGAACCACACCCTCACCAGCATGGAGGAATGCGCCACGCTGATCGACCAGTACATCTCCCTGTCGGGCATGCCGTTGCTGGAAGGCAAAGGCAACCGTGGACACGAGCAGATGAGACGCAAGGCCCTCGACGAGTTCCACAAGTGGGATGCGGCACGAGAAAGCGATTTCGACAGGTTCGCCAAGGGATTGGACGGAACTGGACGGTGAACGACGCCACATTGACGTCCTGGTCGAAGACACTGGGCGTGCGAGTGGAGGAACGCCGGCTGGCCGGAGACAGGTGCGGACTCTACTACGATCCGCTCCGTCTCATCATCATCGACGAACGGCTGGCCGGATTCCAACGCCGCTGCACATTGTGCCACGAACTCATCCACGCCAGACACCACGACCCCGGCTGTGGCAGCCAATACGGAATCAAATGCGAGCGCCGTTGCCGTAGGGAGACCGCGCTGGCGTTGATCAGTCCGGTGGATTACGGCATGGCCGAGGAGATTTATGAGGGCGCGGCGTGGCCGATGGCGGTCGAATTGGGTGTGACGGTGCAGGTGCTGATGGACTACCGGCAGCTGCTTCATGATTCCGGCGTGTGCATGCAATAGTTATACGCCTTTATACGTGCTTATAGAGCCTTATACCCCTTCGGATTCCTTATAAAAAATGACCCCGGCCACCCGCATACCGCGAGCGCCGGGGTGAAGAACATGTGGGAAGAAGCGCCATGAAAGTGACCATTGATGATCTGTGGCTCAAGAATGACGATGATGGCAATCCGCCGAGTCGCGCGGCCAAACGCTCTTTGGCGAACTCACGCGATCCGATGAAGGCCAATGTGCCTGAGAAGTGGCGTAAAAGCCGTTATGGAGTCGGGATGCGCTGGCGTTGTCATTGGACCATCGTCAAGGACGGTAGACGTGTGCAGAGGGTGAAGCAGTTCGCCAGGCTCGCCGAAGCGCAGGAATATGCCGCGGCCATGGAGGACGACATCCGGCGGGGACGCTACCGCGATCCTCGTCAGGAGCTTCGTGTCCTGGATGATGTGGCCGGCGAATGGCTCGCGTCGAAGGTTGATCTGAAACCCGGCACCGCAGGCCGGTATGCGAGGGAGCTGCGCCTGTACATCCTGCCCAAATGGGGTGGCATGACGTTGCGTGAGCTTCGCCCTGACATGCTGCAGGAGTGGGTCGGCCAGCTCATGGACGGTGGTTATCCGGCCGCGTTGCCGGACGGGCGTGATTCGAAGCCGCTGAGCGCGAGAAGCATCCGCAATATCATGAAAGTCGTCCTCAAGGGCATCTTTGACTACGCCGTCTCGAACGGGTGGATCGGTGAGAATCCTGTGGACAGGGTCACCGTGCCGAAAATCGTCTCCGACGACGACATGGTGTTCCTCTCGGTCCGCGAGGTCGAGTTGCTCGCGGACGAGGCGGAGAAGATCGGGAAGCCGGTGGACGGTCTGCTGGTCAGATGGCAGGCCTATACGGGATGCCGCATAGGCGAATCGCTTGCCCTTAAGGTCGGTGACGTGGACGCGGACAGGCGGCGCGCCAGGATAGGCCGCACATGGACTGACGACGGGCACGGCGGCAGCATGCTCGGCACCCCGAAGAACGGCAAGGCCCGCAACATCGCGATACCACGGTTCCTTATGCCGCAGATCAAGGCGCAGATGGATGGCATGGGTGATGACGACTGGCTGTTCCGTGCCACCCGTGGCGGGAACGTCTGGACGAACACGTGGCGGACAAGGATATGGAACAAGGCCGTCAAAGCGGCCGGCATGGAGGACGCGGGCGTGACCATACACAGTCTGCGCCACACATACGCGAGCTTCGCGATCGCCCAGGGCGCGGACGTGAAGACCCTGCAGATGCAGCTCGGCCACTCCTCTCCCAGCATCACATTGAACACCTACACGGCGCTCTGGCCGGAACGATTGGACGACGTGGCCGACGCGATCGGAGCCCTCCGCGAGCGCGAACTCGTGTGAATCGGGCATGGAGGTTCCGCGGCGTTTGTATGCATTTGTATGCGGATTGTTTTCGACGGAAAAAATAAGCCCTTGAAAACCTAATGTTTCCAAGGGCTCCGGTCGGGCTGACAGGATTTGAACCTGCGACATTCTGCTCCCAAAGCAGACGCGCTACCAAACTGCGCTACAGCCCGTTCATGCACTCCCGCACGTGGCAGGTGAACACGAGTTTCCATTGTAGCGTATGGTAGGACAACGACAGGCTAGAATGGCAAATACTGGAGGGAACGCGCATGGGACGTCATCAGCAAGCCGAGGCTTCAGGCATCATTTCCTTCATGGCATGCGCCACTCTTGCATGGATCGCCATGGACCTATATCTGCAATTCGCTCCCGCCATCTGGCGTGTCACCCAACGCCTGTTCACCGTGTGTGCCGGAATCACCGCGGGATGTGGAGTCATCTCGTTCACCTTGGGGTATGCGCGCAACTCCAGGTCGATGACGTTGAAACATGGCTGGACCATTCCTATTCGCCGTATCTTCGAGATACTCGCTTTGTCCGTGGTCTACGCGTCGACCATTTTCGTCACGGCGTTCATGCTGCTTTCCATTGCCAGCAACATGATGGGGTTGCGCACGTTAAAAGGCTATCTGACTGCGCTCTGCGCCGCGATCTCGGGGGTCGTAGGCTATGTCACGTTCGTACAGGCGGAACTCATGAATGCCAAGACCATCGCATCCTTGTTGCCGTTCTTCGTGGTTTCCGGTGTCAGCATCGCAGGATTGACGTCCGATGATCCATACTGGTACAACAACAATTTCTCCCAATTGGGCGATCGAACCACTTTTGCTGCTCGTATGTTCAATTCGACATTGATGTTGGCCGGCGTCTGCATCGTCATCATCAGCTATTTCGCGATTTCGGAGCTCATCACCACGCACCGTCTGCAGATGCAGTATCTGTCTGCAAGCGATGAAAAAGAAGCTCCCAAACACTTCAAGGCGCGGATTCTTCTGCTATCGACCATGCTGACGCTCGCAGGCATCGCCTTCATCGGCATCGGCATGTTCCGTTACACGCCGCATCCGATTCTGCACAACGTATTCGCCCGCGGTCTTCCCTGCCTGATGAGCGTGCTGATGATCGCGCTGCCTTGGCTGGCCCCGCAGCTTTCAAAAGTAGTATATGTGATTTCAGACCTAGCTATCGTGATCGGGGCTCTTGCCGGGTTCCAGTGGTTGGCGGGGCGTAACACGTTGACGAACGTCGAGGCTCTTGCCGGCATGATGTTTCTGGGCTGGTTCATCATCTTTTCACGGCAGATTGCGGCCATCGAATCCGATCGTGTGCAGACGCAGCTTATTCTGGCGCAAACCAAGCGGCCAGAATCCGTCGAGGATCTTGCGGAGGTCAGCGAAACCGTTCCTGGAACCGTTTCCCGACTCTCGTCGGAAGTCTAATTCTCGTAACGGTTCACGAGCACAGTCCACAAACAATACGGCGAGGTGTCACCCGTACGGATGGCACCTCGCCTGTTCTCATGGCTATCAGAAATCGTAGTTCTTTGTGGTGGGCTTTCTATCGCTCATCAGCAACAGGAAGCTTCTCGACTGCGCCGTGATCGCGAAGCCGGCCTCATAGTTGAGTTCCGGACCCTTCGGATTATGCGTGTCGACGACCAGACGCCATTTCTTGCCATACCGCTCGTCCGGCAAGGTGAACATAATCGGCTCGTAATGCGCGTTGAAAATCAGGATGAAGTTATTGTCCACCATCTGGTTGCCATACCAGTCGGCTTCCGGAATATCGGAACCGTTCAGATAGATCATCACCGAGAACGCGTGGGTATTGGACCAATCTTCCATGTCCATGATGGAACCGGTGTGGTCCATCCATTCGACCTGCGGAATCTTATCGTCCGGGTCTCCTGGCTCGCGGCCGGTGAAGAAACGACGACGGTGGAGCACCGGGTGCTCGAGTCGCAGATGAATCAGCTTCGAAACGAACTCAAGCAGATCCTTCTGACTATCGTCAAGATCCCAATTGGTCCATGAAATGGCGTTGTCCTGGCAATAGGCATTGTTGTTGCCCTGTTGCGTGCGTGCCACCTCATCGCCGCCGCAGATCATCGGAATGCCCTGACTGCACAGCAGCGTCGCGAACATGTTGCGCATCTGCTGTTGCCGCAGGTCGTTGACGTCCTTGATGGTGGTCGGGCCTTCGACACCGCAGTTCCAGGAACGGTTGTTGCTTTCGCCATCCCTATTGCCTTCGCCGTTGGCGTCGTTATGCTTCTCGTTGTAGCTCACCAAATCGTTCATGGTGAAGCCATCATGTGCGGTGATGAAGTTCACGGAAGCCACCGGACGGCGGCCGTTCATCTGATACAGGTCGGAGCTGCCCATCAGACGGCTGGCGAATTCCGGTAGCGTCGATGGTTGCGAACGCCAGAAGTCACGCACGCAATCACGGTAGCGGCCGTTCCATTCGGACCAGCTGGACGGGAAGCCGCCCACCTGATAGCCGCCGGAACCCAAATCCCAAGGTTCGGCGATGAGCTTGACACGGGAGATGACCGGATCCTGTTCGACGATGTCGAAGAAGGCGGACAGCTTGTCGACTTCCTGGAACTGGCGGGCCAGCGTGGCCGCAAGATCGAATCGGAAACCATCGACATGCATTTCGGTGACCCAGTAGCGCAGGCTGTCCGTGATGAGCTGCAGCGCGTGCGGCGAGCGCATCAGCAGGGAGTTGCCGGTGCCGGTCGTGTCGAAGTAGTGGCGTCGGTCGTTGTCGACCAGACGGTAGTAGGCACCGTTGTCGATGCCTTTGAAGCTTAGGGTCGGGCCGAGGTTGTTGCCTTCGGCGGTGTGGTTGTACACCACGTCGAGGATCACTTCCATGCCGGCGCGATGGTAGGCCTTGACCATGGATTTGAATTCGTTGACCTGCTCGCCGCGTTGTCCGGAGCTTGAGTACGCGTTATGAGGCGCGAAGAAGCCGATGGTGTTGTAGCCCCAGTAGTTGCTCAGGCCTTTTTCCTGCAGGAAGCTGTCGTTGACGAACTGGTGGATCGGCATAAGTTCGATGGCGGTGACGCCGAGCTTCCTCAGATATTCGATGACCGATGGATATGCGAGGCCCGCGTAGGTTCCACGGATGTCCGGCGGCACGTCCAGGTTGAGATTGGTCATGCCACGCACATGGGCTTCGTAGATTACCGAATCATGGTAGGAGATGTTCGGATGTTGGTCGTTGCCCCAGTCGAAATACGGATTGACCACGGCCGATTTCATGGTATGCGGCGCGGAATCCAGCGTATTCATGCTGGTTACGTCCTCAGGGCTTTTGAACCAATACGAATAGAGGCTTTCGTCACCGTCGATGTTTCCCTCGATGGCTTTTGCGTACGGGTCGAGCAGCAACTTGTTCGGGTTGCACCGCAGGCCCTTTGCTGGATCATACGGACCGTACACACGATAGCCGTACCGTTGCCCGGGTTGTATTCCCGGCAGATAATTATGCCATACGTAGGAGTTCTGCTCCGTCATTTCCACTCGGGTCTCACGGTCTTCCTCATCGAAAAGACAAAGCTCGACTTTCTGGGCCACTTGAGAGAAGAGGGCGAAATTCACGCCGGCGCCGTCGTAGCTCGCACCGAGTGGATACATCGATCCAGGTCTGATTTGCATAATTCAAGTATCGCACGTTTTGCGAGTTGAATTCGTTATTTCGTTTATTCCGGCGATTGTTTTTACAATTCGAAACCTGCAGGCCGCTATTGTTGCCGCATTCTGCGAATTTGCTCATGCAAAATGGCGATCTCCGAATTGGAGGCCGTGATGTGCGTGTCTCGTAGCTGCTTCCACGGGATCCAAGCAGATTCGACATGCTCGTCGGCGTCGAAATGCCGTTCGACGGCCTGCCAGTGGCGCAGGTGCATCACCATGATGTTGGCCAGTTCGTCGGTCATGCCCTCGGATGAATAGAATTGCCCGACATGGTCGATATCGCAACTGTTTTCGTCGATTGGCTCGACGCCGGTCTCTTCGCGCAGCTCACGCAATGCGGCCGCATCGACGTCTTCCCCGTCATCGATGAGTCCTGCCGGCAGACCGTAGGCGAAGGCGTCGCAGCCGACACGGTATTCTCGTTCGACCAAGTACAAATCCTGCGCGCAGTCATGCACCAGCATGACCACACAGGGCGCGTGCCGCATCACCTGTCTGCGGATCACGGTTTGTCCGCCGTCTCGTGTCTGCAACGCGATACGCATGTCCTCCACGCCGAAAATCGCGCCTTGATACACGTGCTCCCTGCTGAGTACTGTGGCCGGTCTGGTCATGTCCACGCCATCGCTGGATTCGTTCAGCGACATATCCATGCTGGTCGTATCGGACATCGTCGTTCAGCGTTCCTGCCCGCAGGACGGCAGTACCAGATTCCAGGGATCGGTGTTCATGGAAATCCAGCGGACGGTGGGGATGTCTCCGGTCGCCTCAGATACGGCACGAGGCACATCGCCCATGGCGTATTGGAACCATATGGATTCGATGGCGCTGTGTGGCGTGTTGACGAACATCGGACGAACAGTGGCGTCGCCTCGGCCGAGTTCGATATCCGCGGCACGCATGGACGCCTCATAGCGCGCCTGCTCGATGGCATCGGTCACCGGATGATGGCGCAGATCGCTGGTCACATACACATCGACGCCTGCGGCACGCACTTCATCGAACAGGGAATCGCCCGAGCCCGGCAATACCGCCACCGTGCCGATCGTCGCGTCAAGGTCGCCGCACACCTGCACGCCAAGTTCGGTGTATGGCAGCGCGTCGGCCACACGACGGGCGAAATCACGCAATGCGATCGGCTCCTGCAACCGGCCGACACGGCCCAATCCGACCGGATGTTCGGCTTTCGGATCTTCGATGGGTACCAGCGGACGCTGTTCGATCAGGCCGAACGCGTCGGCGGCGGCCATGCCGACTCCTCGGTAGGAGGCATCGGCATTGGTGTGCCCAACCCACAGCGCGCAACCGGCGAGGTTGAGCTTCCGGACGATCTCACCACGGAATCCTAGTCCGGAGACCGCATGCACGGAACGGAAGAACAGCGGATGGTGGCAGATCAGCAGGTCGATGCCTCCGGCGATAGCCTGGTCGATCACCGCCATGGATGGGTCCGCCGCGAACGCGATGTTGCGCACGTCGTGGCGAAGGTCTCCCACGATGAGTCCCGGCTCATCCCATTGTTCCGCGTATCGCAGCGGATACAGCGTTTCAAGCACATCCACGACCTGCTTCAACGTTGCCACAATCTTCCTTCTTTCTTTTTTAATCAGCCTTCGATTATCCGACGGGAACGGATCAGTGGGCCGCCAATTGCCAATCGGAACCGATGCCCGTCGATACGTCCAACGGAACGGCCATGGTGACGGCATGCTCCATGGCATCCTTCACCAGCGCGGTGGCCTGCTTCTCCTCACCGGGCGCGATCTCCACCACAAGTTCATCATGAATCTGCAGTATGAGGCGACTTCCAAGGTTCGCTTCCTGCAGTGCGTCATACGCACGAATCATGGCGATTTTCATGATGTCCGCCGCCGAGCCTTGGATAGGCGCGTTCAACGCGGCGCGTTCGGCCGCGTCCCTCACGGCACGGTTCGGCGATTTGAGACCGGGAAAATACCTGCGCCTTCCGAAAATGGTTTCGGTATATCCTTTTTCGCGTGCGGACGAGACAAGCGATTCAAGGTATTCATGGACTTTGCCAAAAGTGGCGAAATACTGGTTTTTCAGCGATTCGGCTTCTTTGGGCTTGATCTTGAGCTGCTGGGCAAGTCCATACGTGCTCAGACCGTAGGCAAGTCCATAGCTCATCGCCTTGACGTGGCTACGCTGATCGGACGTGATGTCGTCAACGGGAATGCCGTAGACCAAGCTGGCCACATACTTATGGAAGTCCTTGCCGGAGCGGAAGGCCTCTATCAACGCCTCATCACCGGAAAGGTCGGCCATGATGCGCAGTTCGACCTGCGAGTAGTCGGAGCTCAGCAACGATTCGAAGCCCTCTCCCGGCACGAACGCGGATCGAATCTCACGACCTGCGGGATCCCGGTTCGGAATGTTCTGCAGGTTTGGATCGACGGAGCTCAATCGTCCGGTGGCCGCCACCGTCTGTTCGAAAGTGGTGTGGATGCGACCGTCATGACGGTTTGTGGCGTCGATCAACGTCTGCACGATCTGCTTGAGCTTGTTCTTTTCACGATGCATCAGCAACGCGTCAAGGAACTGGCATGCGCGGTCGTTATCGTACGAGCGGTCACGCAAGGTCTGCAATGCCGCGGCATTGGTGGTGTATGAACCGGACTTGGTTTTTTTCGTCGGTTTCAATCCCATGTCTTCGAACAGGATCTTCTGCAGCTGTTTGGGGCTTTGCAGGTTCACCTGCTCCCCCGCGAACTGCCACGCCGTTTCCTGTGCCTGGGCAGCGTCGGCGGCAAGTTGGTCGCGCATCTGCACCAGACGTGTCATATCCACTTGGGCGCCGACCTGTTCCATGCCATGCAGGACCTGAGAGACCGGAAGCTCAATGGATTTGAGGAGACCGAATTGTTCGCGCTTATCCAGCACACCGGCCAAATATTCGGCCAAAAGCCCCACGATTGCGGTGCGGGTGAGTATCAGCTCGTCGTTCTTGGAATCGGTTTCCTCAGGCTCGTCGAAGTCCAAGGTTCCCTGTGTCGCGGCTTCGGCTTGTGCTTCGATGTGCAGATCAAGGAAATGGGCCGCAGCCTGTTCCAGCGTGTCCGCGTGGAAATCCGGATGGGCAAGATATCCGGCGAGCTTGGTGTCGAACAATGGTTCCGGAAGTTCCACGCCGATGCTGCCCAGCAGATGCGCATGTTCTTTGTAACCGTGCACGACCATGGAATGGTGATAGCGGTCGAACAGCCTTTGCAGGCATTGCACCATATCCGGACTGAATACGTCGATGCGAATGGCTTCGCCGTGCACGGCGATCATCAATGCCGAAAGAGAGGCTTCTCCGGGTTTGCTCGTGCCTTCGGCGTAAAGCGTCCAGGACTGTTTCACCTTGTCCGTGCAACGGGTCGAAGAATCGATTTCGAAGCCGAATTCCGGAATGTCGTTGGAGGAGCGTTCATGGCGTTCGTGCAGATGTTCCTGCACCACGGGGAAATGGTTTTGGACCCATGTCTCCACCACATGCGGATCGTTGACGTCTTCGACATGTGGCAGCCCGAGCTTGCTGGATTCGTGCACGTCCCCGGATGGTTTGTCCGCATTGAACGTTTTGAGCACGCGATTCTTGGTCCGAACACCGAATTCGAGCTTGGTGAATAGATCGTCGAGTTGACCAGCGTCGACTTGTCCAAATGTCAGGTCGGATACCGACACGCCAAGATCAAGGTCACGAACCAAAGCGTTCACGGAACGGTTCAGTTTGACCTGTTCGATGTTTTCGCGCAGGGCTTCGCCTTTTTTGCCGCTGATCTCGTCGGCGTGTTCGATGATCTGCTCAAGTCCGCCGTACTGGTTGATCCATTTGGCCGCGAATCCGTCGCCGACTCCGGGAACGCCGGGGATGTTGTCAGCGGTTTCTCCGCGCAAGGCGGCCAGATCCGGGTATTGCGCGGGAGAGACATGATATTTCTCCTGCACGGCATCCGGGGTCATATGTTTGAGGTCTTTGAAATGGTGGCCGGGATACAGCACGGTGATGTCGTCGTTGATCAGCTGGAAAGCATCACGGTCGCCGGACAGCACCAATGTGCGGTAGCCTGCCTGGTCGCCCATGCTGGCGAGCGTGCCGATCACATCGTCACCTTCGTAACCGGGTTTTTCGATGTATGTGACGCCCAAGGCCGTCAGCATCTGCTGGATTAATGGCAGCTGGCTGAGCAGTTCCTCGGGGGCCGCGTCGCGAGTTCCTTTGTACTGCGGCAGCATCTGGTTGCGGAACGTGCCGCCCTTCACATCGAATGCGACGGCAAGATGGTCTGGATGTTCGGCATCGATCACCTGCGAAAGCATGGTGGCGAATCCCCAGACCGCGTTGGTGGCCTGACCTGATGATGTACTGAAATTCTCTACGGGTAAGGCAAAAAAAGCGCGGAACGCCAAAGAATGGCCGTCAACGACCAATAGCGTTCCGCGTGAAGTGCCTTCCACAGTTGGTGTGTTAGCGCTCATCCTCTGCTTCCGACTTCTGTTCGCCATACTTGGCGATGATGGCCATGGCCAGACGCTTCTTCGGAATGCGCTGGTCCATGGAGGTCTTCTGAATCCAACGGAAAGCGCCCTGTTCGGAGAAGTCCGCCTTGTCCATCAGCAGGCCCTTGGCGCGGTCGACGAGCTTGCGCTCCTCCAGCGTTTCTTCGGCCTTCTTCAGCTGCTCTTCGGCCTTCTTCAGCTGTTCCTCGGCTTCCTGCAGTTTGGACTCGCTACGTTCGACATTGTCAAGCAGATCGTTGATTTCGGCGAAACGGCCCATGGCGACTTCCAAAGCCGGCAGCAGCTTGGATTCCTCATACGGCTTGGTGACATACGCCATGGCGCCAGCGCCCGTGGCCTTTTTGACCAAATCAGACTGGGAGAATGCCGTCAGCATGACGACCGGAGCGATGTTCTCATCACAGATGATGCCAGCGGCCTCGATGCCATCCATGCGAGGCATCTTGACATCCATGCACACCACGCTCGGGCGGAACTTACGGGTCAGTTCAACGGCTTCCTCACCGTTGGCGGCCTCTCCGACGACCTCATAGCCGTTATCCTCAAGCATGGCGACCAAATCCATGCGGTTCACGGATTCGTCTTCGGCAACGACGACGGTGCGCTTGTGCGCCTCGTTATTATTGGCAGAATCCGGCTCGGGAGCCGCAGCAGCTTGGAGCTCCTCATCAGTGAGTACTTCGTCCGGTTCCGTGGTCTTCTCTGCAGCCATGTCGGTCTCTTTCCACTGTCACACCCAAAGCCGGCCTAACATGCCCCAACCCGGGCCTGGATTGATATTGATTTCTTACGTGCCCTCGGTGGGACTCGAACCCACACTGCGCAGATTTTGAGGCTGCTTCCTCTACCAATTGGGATACGAGGGCTTGCACGCAACTCTGGAAGAATACCACATGATTGCGATTTGCGCCAAATCTCGGCGTTGTCATCATTCGGAGACATCGCGTAAAAACAATAATCCTCCCATCGGGAACCAATGGGAGGATTATGGAATCAGCGTTTAACGCGACGATTCAAATCTCAGTCGCAGGCACCAACGGTGTGGACGTAGATGGAATCGGTGCGGCCCGGCTGGTGTTCGCCTTGGGCGGAGCTCAGCACGACGATCTTGTCGCCATCGGAGACCTTGCCGGCGTCCTTGAGGACCTTGTCGGTGAAAACCATGAGGTCCTTGCGGGACTTGTCATGGTAATCCTCGTCGACCAGGAAGGACTCGGTGCCCCAAGACAGGGCCAGCCAGTGGAAGGTGTGCTCATTGTTGGTGATGCCGTAGATCGGGGTGGCCGGACGTTCACGGGACACGCGGTGCACGGTGGAACCGGTCTGGGTGTAGGCGACGATGGCCTTGGCGTTGAGCTTGTCGGCCAGGTCGACGGCGGCGGAAGAGACGGCACCGGTGGAGGACATATCCAGGTTCTTCAGCTCCGGGATGCGGTCGAAACCATGCTCGGTGGCGAAGGTGGAGATGCGGCTCATGGTGTTCACGGTGACTGCCGGGTACTTGCCGACGGCGGTCTCGTTGGAGGTCATGGTGGCGTCGGCACCGTCGAGGACGGCGTTGGCGCAGTCGGATGCCTCTGCACGGGTCGGGACCGGGGAGCTGACCATGGAGCCGAGGACTTCGGTGGCCACGATGACCGGCTTGGCGTACTGACGAGCCAGCTCGATGCAGCGCTTGGTGGCCAGCGGGACCTCTTCCAGCGGGCACTCGACGGCCATATCGCCACGTGCGACCATGATGCCGTCGAACGCCTTGACGATCTCCTCGAGGTTCTCGAGGGCCTGCGGCTTCTCGATCTTGGCGACGACCGGGATACGGCGGCCTTCCTCGTCCATGATCTCATGGGCGCGATCGATGTCGGTGGCGAAGCGCACGAAGGACATGGCAATGATGTCGGCGCCGGTGCGGATGGCCCAGCGCAGATCCTCTTCGTCCTTCTCGGTCAGAGCCGGCAGAGACACGGCGACGCCCGGAAGGTTGATGCCCTTGTGGCTGGAGACCGGTCCGGCAACGACAACCTTGGTGTACACGTTGTTGCCTTCGACCTTGGTGACCTCGAGGCGGACCTTGCCGTCGTCGATGAGGATCGGATCGCCTGCATGGCAGTCGCCCGGGAGACCCTTGAAGGTGGTGGAGGTGATGTGCTCGTCGCCTTCGATGTCATCAGTGGTGATGACGAACTCCTGGCCTTCGGTCAGCTGGACCTTGTCCTCGCCGTCGGCGTTCTTCTTGAACCAACCGCAGCGGATCTTCGGACCCTGCAGGTCAACCAGGGCTGCGACGTTGCGGCCAGTGGCCTTGGCGGCGGCACGGAGGTTGTTGTAGACCTTGAGGTGGTCTTCCGGAGTGCCGTGGGAGCGGTTCAGACGAGCGACGTCCATACCTGCTTCGACAAGGCTGGTGATGCCTTCCAGGGACTCGGTAGCGGGACCGATGGTATCTACGATCTTGGCTTTACGCATGAATGCCTGCCTATTCTTGTTGATATTGATTTTGGATCTGACGACCCTGTTTCCAATGGCATAGCTTACTAGCAAAAAGCGCCCACTTCCACCTCAGAACTAGGTGTGTTGTGAGCGATCGGAAGAGCACACGTCTGAA